>JAUXGF010000046.1 GCA_030622395.1 Calditrichaceae bacterium | reverse complement strand
TCCCATATAGTTAAATTAAATAATCCCCCATAAATTTGCAACTGAGCCGATACTTTTCCTCATCTTCAAGTACCTTAACAGCTTCTTCACGTGTGATCTCGCCCTCGCGTACATCCGCGCAAATTTCGCCTGTTGTAAGAGTTGTTCCAACCGCCTCCCGAACAAAGTACATTGCAGCGTCGTGCAGCACACAGTCATGATGCGAATGCAGATGGTCGTCCGGTGGTAAACGCCAACCGGCTTTGCTGGCAAGTATACGTTTGATTTCTTTTTCATTGTAAGCATGAAAAAGGAAAAACTGGAGAGACAACGGCACGGCTTTAGTTCCCGGAAGAGGCTCGGAAAAAGGGTATATCTCTTCGCAAAATTCGGCGGGCAGCCCAAAACTTCACAGCATGGAGCGCCATCTATTCACGATTTTTGGATTATCGAAACGCAATGTTTTTTCTTCCGAATATGGAGTAAGCATCATATCAATAAGGCGGGATCCCGAAACAGGAGCCGTTTCCGGAGATAATTCCCGGAACATTTGGCCTCTGTCTGAACCTATTATATATAGAGGAATATGTCGTTCAATAGCTATCTTGCGGGGGATAGCCCAGCATAATGTGGTGCAAAACCCGCAAAGAAGCCTGCCTTTTTCGATTGCACCGCGAAAACTGCGACGGACATAATCAGAAGGAATTTCATAGTTAATATGATCAATCCCAAGATGATCAGCAACGCGTTTAATATTTTCCTTCGCGGGACCGGTCGGCATAAATCCAAAATCTACTGTCACGGCAAGTACCCGGCATGGATTGCTGCGAGGTTTACCATAAATCTATCTATTTCAATAGATAGCATGTCTTTTATGAAAATAACCGATATTGATTCTTTGCGTTATTGATTTAAACTTTGTATTTTATTTTTGAAAAAAAATCACGGATAATTTTAATATGAATAACTTATCAGCATATATCCCACAAATAGTGGAATCATTGAAAAAGATTAATCCTTATCAAATTTACCTTTTTGGCTCATTAGCAAATAAAACAGCTAATGAAAACAGCGATGTTGATATTGTAGTAATTTTAAATAAAGAAGAAATACCTAAAGATTATGAAGAAAAATTGAATGAAAAAGTAAAAGTTAGAGATACCTTACTTGAATTAAGTTTTAAAATCCCGATTGACTTGCTTGTTTATTCAAAAGGTGAATTTAAGAAATTGCAAAAAATTAATAAGGCATTTGCCAAAGAAATTACTCAAAAAGGTTTTTTGTTATATGAACGAGCTAACTAAAGAGTGGCTAAATCATGCCAAGAAAGATTTATTAGTTATTGAAAAGATATTAGATGATGAAAATCTAACCAATATTATTGCCTTCCATTCCCAGCAATGCATTGAAAAAGCATTTAAAAGTATTTTAATTTTTTACACAGGTGAAATTCCACGTATTCATAATTTACTAAAGCTATATGGAATGATTAGTGAATATGAAAAAATAGATGTAAATTTACAATCACTTAAAAGAATAAACGAAACGTATATTGACTCAAGATATCCTTCAGATTTAGGCCTACTTCCAAATGGGCAACACCATCATTAAAAACTGTAAAAGAGTTTTATAATACAGCAAAAGAAGTATTTCAACAGGTAAATTCAAAGATAAACAGCAAAATTAAAGACTAACAATTCGTTCCTCGTGTCAAGATAAATTCGGGTCTTTAGAATTCCCGAAATCGGGATGAAATCAGACATTATTATCCAGCCCCGAATCGGGATGTATTCCCATGGGTGCGTGCCTTCATCTGTTTGGTTATTTTTTCTTATTTGAAAAGTGCTATTTATAAATTAATTGCTATTTGAGATTTAACCATTTGTATTTTTGAAAATTTTGATAGATGTTAATAGCATGATAAAAGTAAATCCATCAATAAAAAAATTACTCGATGTTTCATAATTACCCCAATAAACAAAAAAACCGAGTCCACAGGGAGCTCGGGGCCAAAGAAACACGAAGTCTCAATAGGATAATTATTTAATATATAAATTATTTTACAGAATGCAACTAAATTCTTATCTTCGATGTAACCATTTCTTCCATCAATTCATTAATTCAATTCTTCACAAGGGCTGAACTGTTAGCCTTTTTTGATAAAAAAATGGTCATTTTTTGACAGATTTCGTAATGTATTTTAAGACGCCCCCCAAACGGTCGATTATATTAAATAAAGATATCTAAATAAAGTGAGGAGAGAATATGAACTCACAAGTACTTTCTGATAAAATAAAAAATTTGAATCAAAGATTACGAATATTGATTCTACGGAACGTTAGGGAAGAAGACTTAACGGATAATGACACTTTACTGGAAATGCATAAGTTAACCGGGCAAATATTACAATTAAAACAAGCCTTAAACGGGCAAAATAATTTACAAATCAATCAGTATGCAGGTCTGGCAGTCCAGCATTAATCAAAGGGATCAATCTTCTAAAGTAAAATCAGGCTGCCAGTTTTTCCAATCTTCCAGTTCAAGATGAACGCTTCCGATAAAAACTTTCATTTCCGCAGCCAGAGGTACGCGCCGCTCATCCAAACTGAACCAGCCTTTATATTTATCGCCAAAACCGGCAATTGATTTAAAATACGCTTCACCGTCAATATAATAGACGGGAACTTTGTTCTCAGCAATGGATATCTCTATGTTTTCCATTTTGCCTGTAAAATTAATATCCAAAACGCCCTCTTTCGCTTGAGCGATAACAAACAATTTTTCCTTTTTACTAGTATTGCAATTTTTCCGCGCATAAAAGATTATTGATATCCCATCCTGAATCTTTTTTTCCAGCGGCATTCGTTTATCGATTTTTTTATCGGGATTTTCTACCCCTTCATGATGAATAACTATTTCCTTGTTTTCATAGTCAAATTGATATCTGCTATCATAATCATCCCCGTCTATTTCCTCTTTGCATATTAATAAACGCGGATAAGTATCTTCCGTTAAGTAACTGTCAAATTCACTATGCATATTGACAAAAAATAACCACGGGCTCGAATCAATTTTCATTTTGATGTGATAGGTTTTTGAGCCGTGAATGGTTACAGTGTCAACTACGGACAGGCTCACAGTGCCAATGCGGATGAATTCCCATGAAACCTTATAGGTAAGCTCTTCGCCTATCTTCCATTTAAAAGACGCAGCCTGAAAAGAATACACGTTTGAATATTGAGAAAGCAATAAAACAATTCCAATAACCAGATATTTTATTCGCTTATTTAAACCAATGTTTTTCATAATAACTTTCGTTTATTAAGTAAATCTTATTTTAATTTATTGAACATATCTTCCGGAATTTCGCCCATAGATTGGAAACGTTCTTTGCTTTGCAGGATGAATAATCCTTTTGATTCGGCATAAACGGTTTCATCACCAGCCTGAATTCTGCCTTTAAGCCACACTTTTTTTTCGCTATTACGATCAACCCATATTTCGATAAAAGCTTCTGTCCCCAGTTTTAACGCTTTATAGTAATTTACTTCTAATTTGGCGGTCATCGCCGTAAACCCGTTCATCCATGCCGCAGCGCCCATGGATTCATCCAGCGCCGAAGCGATTGCGCCGCCGTGAGCATGTCCGGGCGGTCCCTGCGCTTTTTCACCAAAAACAACACGGGCAAAAAGATGACCGCTTTCTTTATCAAAATAATACCGGATGTTAATACGATCGTTTGTATCACTTGAGACAAACGATGAAATATGATTGTCCATCGGTAAAGGTTTAAGCTTCTTTATTTTTTTTATAATGTCCATATCAATTTATCTACGACTGTGCTTTAACATACCAAAGTTTATTTCCATTAAGAAATTCATCGATTCCTTTTTTCTTAATTTTCTGCAAGTTTTTTATGTGGGCGGCGCCATGATTAGCGCTTAATTCATCAAGTTTCTTACAGGTTTCAAATTCACTGCAAAGCCAGCAGCCTTCAAGTCCTTTTTTCTGGCAGCATTTTCTGATCTTACAGTATGGATTGCCGCCGCCGTTCCGACAGGCATGCTTGCAGCGAAGTTTTACCATAGCGCCTAATACTTCATAACATTGTTGGTAATCATTAAAGACCTTAAAAAAAGACATTTCAGAAAGCGTTTCCGCAGTCTTATCAAACCTGACGCTGCGTAATTCTTTTCTAAGATCACGGGCGAAATCAGCGATTTTACCGGTATGGTTGGGGCATTCGCCGCAATATAAACCACAGTATGCAATTAAGTCTTTTTCTTGAGACATTTAATTAACTCTCTTTCTAAATTATTTTAAATGTTGGAGGTTTTCTCAGAACGATAATCTTTCTAAATTCATATTATAAAAACTTATTTTTTCTTAGATTTTGAATTTTGAATAGCGCCTATAACCTGCTCACCTGTTTTAAATGAAATATGATCAACAATGCTGTAAGCTGTTGGAATAATAATCAGCGTTAGAATAGTGGTGGTAATCAATCCCCCAATCACTGTGACGGCCATGGGCGCGCGCATCTCTGCTCCTTCCGAAGTACTTAGAGCCATGGGCACCATTCCCAAAATCGTTGTAAGCGCTGTAATTAAAACCGGTCGTAACCTGGTTTTCGAAGCCTGGACAATGGCGTCATGAATTTCCATACCTTTCTTTCTAAGCTGATTAATATAGTCCACAAGCACAATTCCGTTGTTTACCGCAATTCCGGCTAACATAATAAATCCCATAATAACCGCTGTGTTGATCGTATGACCGGTAACAAGCAAAGCAACGGCTACACCGACAAAAGCCAGGGGAATTGTAAACATGATCGTAAACGGATGCGCCAGTGATTCAAACTGTGAAGCCATGATCATATAAACTAAAAGAATAGCAAGTAAGAATGCTTGTCCAAGTGTGCTAAAGGCGTCCTGCATTTCTTCATACTGCCCGCCGATTTCCACAAAATACCCCGGCGGCAGATTTTTTATAACCGGTTCAATCCTATCTTGAATATCAGAAACGATGCTTCCCAAATCACGGTCGGCAGTGTTTGCCGCAACTGAAATCCTGCGTGATTGGTTTTCACGATTAATTCGGGTTGGCCCTTCATCTCTTTTAAATTCAGCAATTTGATTCAAATATACTATTTTTCCCATTACGTTTTTTATTGGAATCGACTCAATTTCTGACAGTTGATCTCGATCAGCCTTTTTAAATTTAACCCGAATATCTTTTTCTTCTCCTGTTACACGATAACGGGAAGCGCGTTTACCGACCGTTGATGCGGTAACGACATCGGCAACCATACCTGTTTTAAGGCCCAGCCGTGCGGCTTTATCACGATTGATTAATATTTCATATTCCGGTTTGCCCTCCTCGTAGGTTGTTTTAACGTCACGCAGGCCCTCTACATCCTTAATTTTTTCGGCGATTTCCCCTGATATTTTTCTAAGCATGGGTATCTTCTTACCAAAAACCTTGATATCTATTGGTGTAGCCGCGCCGCCCATCATTGATCCGGCCATATCTAAGTTTTCAACGTTTACATTTTTGTACTCCGGCATTTTTTTTCTTAAATACTCAATAAATTCATTGGAAGTCAAATCCCGGTCAGCTTTTGGTTTTAGCCGCAGCATCAGCATACCTTCTTGGCTTCCCGCCGCGCTCATCTGACCGCCGCCGCCGCCGCCGCCGCCCTGTTGCTGACTATTTACGCCGGATGTAGTTACGTACGTCTCGATTGCCGCTTCATCTTTTATGATTTCAGATACGCGGTTAACGACGGCGTCCGTCTCCTCTAAAGAAGTTCCTACCGGCAATGATATTTTTAATATTACCATACTCTGATCCATAGCGGGCATAAATTCAGTGCCGATAAACGGGATTAATGCTAAAGAAAATAAAAACAGAACAGTCGTAAATACAATCGTTACTTTTCTACGTCCCAGAATTTTTCTTAAAAACTTCCCATAAGCGTTTTTCATACGTTCAAACCTGTTTTCACCAAATGCGTCTTTATAATCCTCTTGGGATTTTCTCGCTTTAAACAAAATTGACGCCATCATTGGAACAACAGTTAAAGCAATGATTAGCGAGGCTAATAATGAGAAAGATACGGAAAGGGCTAATCCTCTTGATAGCTGACCGGCGATACCGCTTCCGAAAATCATCGGAAAAAACACAGCCACGGTTGTAAGCGTTGAGGCGGTGATTGCCATACCCACTTCCGAAGCGCCGAGTTTGGCGGCGGTAATACGGTCATCACCCTCTTCTAAATGGCGGAAAATATTTTCTATCACTACAACGGCATTATCCACCAGCATACCGACGCCTAAGGCTAACCCCCCTAAGGTTAAGAGGTTGAGTGTATAATCCACCGCATAAAAAGCCATAAATGTGGTTATGATTGATAAAGGGATTGCCATAGCAATCACCAAAGTAGGACGCCAGTTGCGTAAAAAGAAATAAATGAGGAACATAGCTAATACAGCGCCAATCAGGGCGCTTTCCGCCGTTCGGGAAACCATATTGGTGATAATCCTGGATTGATCCATAAACACATGAAATTTTACGTCTTTAGGTAAAAGATCAATTATATGAGGCATTTCCTCTTTTACGGCGTCTACTACTTTTACCGTATTTGCGTCTGACCTTTTGCTGGCAAACAGAACGATACCGGGCTTTCCGCCGATTTTCACCGTGTTGCTGACTTCCACTATGGACGTGCGCACATCAGCAATATCTTTCACATATACAGGCTTGCCGCTTTTGGTAATTGTTACAATTGTATTTCGGATTTCTTTAAGACTTTTATATTCACCCTGCACGCGTACCAAATATTCATATGAACCCTCATCAAGATGACCGGCGGGGCTGTTTATATTTTCGTAGCGAATAGCATTTAATACATCGCTTAATGAGAGATTTCTGCTTATTAATTTACTTTTATCTACTTCTACCAAAACCTCCCATTCTTCCGGCGACATGACAATGACGCCGGCTACGCCATCAATGCGTTCCAGGCGGTGCGTGACATTGTCATCAATCAATTCCTTTAATTTCGCCACGGGCATATCAGACGTGATACCCCAGCCAACAACCGGAAACTGGTTTATATCCATTTTCAGGACAAGCGGATCGTCAATTCCCGGCGGTAAAAATCGTTTATATCGACCAACCGCGTCACGAATATCCTGGGCGCCAAAATCCAGGTTCGTCCCCCATTCAAACTCGACCATTAACATCGAAGCGCCTTCCTGGGATATGGAGCTCACTTTTTTTACACCGTTTACCTTACTGACAGCCCGCTCCAGGAGCGAGGTTAGAGATGTTTCAACATCTTCAGGCGAGGCGCCCTCGTAACTGGTTACAACCGTAACCATGGGGAATTCCAGTTCGGGCATTAAATCTAGCCCTAAGTTAAAAAAAGCGGCGGTTCCCAATACCACCAGAATCAGGGCGAACATAGCGGCCGTAATTCTTCTATCTACAGAGAGTTCTGATATTTTCATATATTTCCTCTTTTAGCTCAGATCAAATTTTAATCATTTTTAACTTTTACAATTTCTATTCAATTATCACTCGTGAATCAGCCCGGAGCGCATAACTTCCACGGGTAATTACTGAATCACCTTCTGAAATGCCGGAGATTATCTCCACATTTGTTTCAGACCGGCGTCCAAGCTGTACTTTATTCTGAACTGATTTTCCATCTTTTACGGTGAATATAAATTGATTTTCAACCAATGTGGTTAATGGAAAAGAATAGGTATTAGGTTTTTCGAAAATAACCACGCCCACTTCACTTACCGTGTTCGGCAATAATTGAAAATCAGAATTATCAAAAACCATTTTAACTGAAAAACTACGGCTCATGGGGTCGGCGGCATAATTAATTGTGCTTACCATCCCGGTATAAACCCTTTCAACATCGGTATTGGTTTTAAGCAACGCTTTCATACCTTTTTTAAATTTTTTAATATGCCTTTCCGTCACTTCGATTTTAACTTCTATTTTCGAATAATCCATAATTGAGAAAACAGCCACTTTGCCGCCCATACTCATTTGCGGATTGATCATATCGCCTATTTCAACATACCTGGCGGAAATGATACCGTCAAACGGCGCCTTAATCATAGAAACTTCTGCGCTGTGACGAGCAATGTTCAGCGCCGCTTCTGCCTGCTGCATCTGTGCCCGAGCCGCTTCATAAGCCAGGGTCACCTTTTCGGCTTGCTGCTGTGAAACAGCCTCTTCGCCGCGCAGCCGGTCGAACCGCTCCCAGTCGCGTTTGGCGCTGTTGTATTGAGCCTTAGCCATACTTAAACCGGCTTTAGCCTGAGCCAAACGCAGCCGAATAGTTTTGGCGTCCATCTCAGCAAGCAATTGCCCCTTTTTCACAACGGCACCCTCGTCAACATACAATTTGTAAACTTTTCCCGGGATATCCGACATGAGTTTCATTTCTTTTATCGGCTTTAAAATGCCGCTGTAATTCAACTGTTCGGAATAGATCCCTTTTTGGGCGATTTGTATCTGCACCGGAATGGCAATCGATTCAACCTGATTATTACTGTTATCGCCACAAGCGGCTAATAGATATAAAACTTGCAATAAAAAGAATGCCGCTTTATATTTTGTTGTATTCATTTTAATTCTCCGTAGTTAATTTATATTTTCAATACCAACAGACTTCTCGAGCGCCGCCAGAGAGATCAAATAGTCCGACAATGTTTTTAAATTTATAATTTTGGTTTCGATCAGATTCATTTGGGCAACGCTCATCTCCAATGATGTAATTAATCCTTCTTTATAATTCAAATCAGCGATGCGTACATTCTCCTCAGCCCGCTCGACATTTTTCTGTTGAGAGTGATGTTTCTCAATCGCTACATGAAAGTTTAAATAATTTTTTTTGATCTCTAAAGCGGCTCCAGTGTTTACTGCTGTTTCAGCTAAATCCACCTGATGTCTGGCAGCTTTGGCTTGCTGAATCTTAAAAATACGCGTTGCTCCCTGAAACAGCGGAATGGAAAGAACCAGATTAATGGTATAATTATCCTGCCATTTATTGACGTCCCAATCAAATTGATTGCGGCGGTAATTATAATCTGCCGCCAGAGCCAGCACGGGTGAGAAGGCTGAATAGGAAAGGTCCACCAGCTTATCCATACGTTTTTGCGTAAAATGCATTTGTTGAATGTCCGGGCGGATATTTTTTGCCAGGGAAAGAAGCGAATCCAATGCAAACTTACGCTCAATAAATTGAAGCCCGCGCCTAAGATGGATTTCATCTTCACTTTGCAGTTGAAGCAGATTTTTAAAAGCAAGTAGGGCTAATTTGCAGTTGTTCTTTGCTTCGAGTACTTTCGGCTTAATATTCTCCAATTCCACTTCAGCGTTGAGCAGTTGAAACTTCGAGGCTAATCCCTGTTCGTAAAGTAATTTAGTGTTCTTAAAAAGACGTTCGCTTAAATGAAGCGCCTCTTCAGAAACTTTGATTAGCTCTTCGCTTAAAAGAACGCCATAATAGGTTTTTTTTACATCAAAAATAGTAGCCAGTTTCTGTTTGCGGTAATTTTGCTCCTCCGCCTTGTAATTATAATAATTCTGACGGTAATTAAACCACAAGGCTCCGCCGGTAAATATGGGCTGCTGGAGCTGTAATGCAGCCATATAATCTTTTGTGAAATCGATGGCTATTTTGGTAGGGGGCATGCCCGGACCCATAGGCGGCATTTCAACTTCCATAAGCTTCTCGTCTATGTTGCGGATCAGGCTGGCGTCGATCCTGGGTAGGAAATTGCCGATTGATTCATACATTTTAGACTTGGTAATATCCAACGATTTTTCGGCGCTTCGATATTGCAAGTTTTGGTCTAAAGCTATGCGGATACTTTCTTGTAAGGAAAGTTCTCTTCCTTGTGCAAAGACCGCAAAGGGCAGTAAAAACAGGAATAGTATGTAATGCAAAAAACGGATTCGATTCATATAATAACCTCTCTATTTTATAAGTTTTAATGCATAGTTAACGGCAGTTTGCTTTAATATTGTAATTTTAATTTTAGAACCGGTCAGTAATTTACGTGTAAGTAAACTGTTTAAGACGCCGTTAATAGATACAGCCAGCAGTTCGGCTTCTTCCTGGCTGGGAACGCTTTCCCGAACAATTTTGCTTAATCCGGAAATATGATCAAGATATCTTCCCTTTAGTCTCTTGATTAGATTTTCCCGTGAAAACCTGTCTAAGTGGTATCTTTCAGATTGGGCAATTTTAAAGAAACCTGCATTGCGGTTAAAAAAATCGAAATAGAAATCAATTAATGCACAAATTTTATCTTCGATATCAGACAATTTCCGGATTCGATCGTTTAATCCTTTTGAAAAAAGTTCCAGTTTTTCATCCAACATACAAAAAAAAAGATATTCTTTATTTTTAAAGTAATTATATAAAGAACCTTTACTGAACTCAGCTTTTTCGGCAATCATATCCATTGAAGTATTATGGTATCCTATTTCAGCGAATAACTTTTCCGCAGCTTGTAAAATTTCATCCCTATGCTGCAGATACTC
>JAUXGF010000218.1 GCA_030622395.1 Calditrichaceae bacterium | reverse complement strand
CGTCTGGACAACCCCCTCAGTCCCCCTTTTTTAAGGGGGAAGCTTTGCATTATCCCTTAAGTTAACGCTTATGGGGGGTAGGGGTGGGTTTGTGTTATTCTCATACACCACTAAATAAATTCCTCACCCCGTGGCTGAGGGATTACTTACATCCGTTAATATTTCTTGCAATAAAAATTTAGATTTAGTAACTTTTAAATCTTTATAATTATTAAATAATAGGATCAATTAATAGCGTTTTACTTTCTATATGATAGTAAGTTAGATATATAAAAATATAGCAATTGTAATTAAAAGGAGGCGATTTTGAAGGCTTTCCAGACAGGACAAATACGTAATATCGGTTTTGGCGGTCACGGCGGCACGGGCAAAACAACGCTTGTAGAAGCAATGTTATTAAGTTTAAAAGAAATTACCAGAATGGGAACCGTTGAACAGGGTTCAACAGTTTCCGATTATAATGAAGATGAAATTAACAGGCAGATATCACTTAATGCTTCTTTATGCCACGGCGTTTGGCATGATCATAAAATTAATCTTATAGATACGCCCGGCTATTCCGATTTTTACGGCGAAGTTGTTGGAAGTATGCGGGTGATGGATACAGCCTTTATTGTTGTATCCGCTGCTTCAGGAGTCGAGGTCGGTACGGAATTAGTCTGGAATGAAGCGGGAAAATATAATGTTCCGCGTTTTGTTGTTATTAACAAGTTAGACCGCGAAAATATTGATTTCGATAATGTTTATAATGGATTAACGGAAACTTTTGGACATCAGGTAGTGTTAGCCCAATTTCCCGTTGAAACAGGTCCGAATTTTGACAGGATTATTGATCTTTTTAGAATGAAATTATTAAAATTCAGCAAGGATGGCAGCGGTAATTTCACAGAAGAAAAAATCCCCGATAATCTAAAAGAAAAAGCGGAAGAGTATCATTTGAAACTTATTGAAGCTGTTGCCGAGAGCGACGATACATTGATGGAAAAGTATTTTGAAGCCGGCAGCCTAAGCGAAAAAGAATTTCATGAGGGATTTAAAAAAGCTGTGATAAAAAATGTCGTTTTCCCTGTATTTTGCTCTGCCGCTACAGTAAATATCGGAGTGAAACGGCTGCTGAATGTTATTATAGATTTATGTCCGGCTCCTGATGAATTAGGCGATAAAAAAGCTTTGGATGATAAAACAATTAAAGTTGATAGTTCGCAGCCCATGTCCGCTTTAATTTTTAAAACCCTGTCCGAAATGCACATGGGGGAGTTGTCTTATTTTAAAGTTATGTCCGGCGTTCTTAAAACCGGCGAGGATGTTATGAATACAACCGGCGATAAAGGCGAGCGTATCGGACAAATATTTATATTAAACGGCAAGGACAAAAAGAATATTGACGAATTGTATGCCGGCGACATCGGCACAGTGGTCAAATTGAAAAGTACGCACACAAGCGATACATTAGCTGCAAAAGGAAATAAAATTACATTTCCTAAAATAGATTTTCCAGAGCCGTTAATCCGTACGGCTATCCAGCCGAAAGCAAAAGGCGATGAGGAAAAAATTAGCAGCGGTTTACATGTTTTACACGAAGAAGACCCCACCTTTGTTTATAACCAGGATTCGGAATTAAGACAGACTATAGTCGCCGGGCAGGGCGAGCTGCATTTGGCAATTATCCTGCAGCGCTTGAAGCAAAGATTCGGCGTGGAAGTTGAAGAAGAAGAGCCGCGTATCCCTTACCGCGAAACTATTAAAAGAAAATCTGAAGCGCAGGGTAAATATAAAAAGCAATCAGGCGGACGCGGTCAGTACGGCGACTGCTATTTAAAACTTGAGCCAATGCCGCGCGGCGAAAAATTTGAATTTGTTAACGCTATTGTCGGAGGCGTTATTCCCGGCAAATTTTTCCCCGCAGTTGAAAAAGGCGTAATTGAAATAATGAGCAAAGGCGTGCTCGCCGGCTATAAGGTTGTCGACGTCCGCGTAACCTGTTTTGACGGAAGTTATCACAACGTTGACTCATCGGAAATGGCTTTTAAAGTAGCCGCTTCTATGGGATTCAAAAAAGCCTTTAGTGAAGCTAAACCTGTTTTACTCGAACCAATCATGAATTTGGAAGTACGCGTGCCTGATGAACACATGGGGGACGTAATGGGCGATATCAGCGGTAAACGCGGAAAGATTATCGGTATGGACAGCGACGGACGTTTTCAGGTTATTAACGCCCAGGCGCCGCTGTCGGAATTGTACAGGTATTCCACCACATTACGTTCTATTAGCGCCGGAAGAGGTATTCACAAACGATCTTTTTCACATTATGAAGAAGTGCCGCCGGAGTTTGCTGCTAAGATAATCGAACAAGCCAAAAAGGAAAAAGAAGAGGAAGATTAATATTTTTATGAAGAATTGGAGTAATGGAGCGAGACCTCAAAGGTTTTCCCAAACCTTTGAGGTCTTTTAAGAATTGTTGAATTAATGAATTGATGGAATGGTGAAGAATTGGAGCGATGGAGTACTGGAGTGATGCAAGAATGGAATAATGAAGAATTGGATTAATGCCTGTCCGCCTCTGGCGGGAATTGTTGAATTAATAAGAATATTGTTTTACAAGTAGTCCCTTTTTTAGTCTATGCGGATAATCTTTTGTAAAAGTTAGATTAGTTTAGTATTATAAAGCCCAATTCCGGTTATGCGGTATTGGGCTGTTTTATGTTAGAAAAGGATAAAAGCAATGAAAAAATTATGGGCGCCCTGGCGGATGGAATATATTCTAAATGAAAGTTCTAAAACAAATGAATGTATTTTTTGTACTTTGCCGGCGCAATCCGATGACCGGAAAAATTTAATAGTTTACCGCGCTGAAAAATGTTTTGTCATTTTAAACAGATATCCTTATAACAATGGTCATGTGATGGTTGTGCCCTATCTGCATACAGGGGATATTTTAAAATTAGACGACGATATTTTGTTGAACATGCAGCAAACTATCCAAAAAACCGTCAAGGTAATTCGTTATGTAATGAATCCCCATGCTATGAATATCGGGATGAATTTAGGACGGGTTGCCGGGGCGGGCATTGACGATCATTTACATTATCATATAGTACCTCGATGGGACGGCGACACAAATTTTATGCCTGTGCTCACAGAAACAAAAGTAGTTTCAGAAAGCCTGCAAGCCGCCTGGGAAAAATTGCATAATGAATTTCAACAGTTGGATAAATAAGCAATAAGCCGATTAAATAAACAGGAAGTTATCATGAGTATATTAATAAAAAACATAAGCCGCCTTTACACCCCTCTTTCCACAAAAAAATACGGCGAAATTTTAGAGCTGCATAACGCTCATCTTTTAATTGAAGGGCAAACAATTTCCGGTATCTTTGACAGCGGCGATAGCCTGCCTGAAGCCGGCGCTGTTATTGATGCGGAAGGTAAGGCCGTATTACCGGGTTTTGTCGACGCCCATACGCATCCTGTTTTTTGGAAAACGCGTGAAGATGAATTTATTATGCGTGTGCAGGGTAAAAGCTATGAAGAAATATTCAAAGCCGGAGGGGGTATCAGAAACAGCGTCCGCCGTTTTCGCAATGCCTCTAAAGAACAGATCAAAGCAATCACCAAAAAACGAATCGCCGTTTTTTTTGAATATGGAACAACTACAATTGAAGCTAAAAGCGGTTACGGACTTTCCACAGCCGACGAGATAAAATCATTAGAGATTATCGCCGAGTTAAATAAAGAACAGCAATTGGAAATGATCCCCACATTCTTGGGCGCTCACGAAATACCAGATGAATATCAACAGAACAGGCGGGCTTATATTGAGCTGATTAAAAATGAAATGATCCCTATTGTAGCGGAACGCAAGTTAGCGCAATTTTGTGATATATTTTGTGAGAAGGGAGTTTTTACCGTAGATGAAAGCCGCGAAATATTATTGACAGGAAAAGAACACGGTTTAGCTGCAAAATTGCACGCCGATGAATTGCATGCTTTTGGCGGGGCTGAATTGGCGGCTGAAATTAATGCGGTATCGGCGGATCATCTTGTTAAAATATCCGATCAGGGAATACATGATATGGCGGAAAAAGGAGTTGTTCCGGTGTTGCTGCCTGGAACCACTTTTTTCTTAGGCAAAGATAATTATGCCCCGGCCCGCAAGATGCTTGAAGCGGGATGTGAAGCCGCCGTGGCTACTGATTTTAATCCCGGCAGTTCAACCACCCAAAACATGCAGCTAATGTGGACTATCGGCGCTTTAAAAATGGGACTTCTGCCAAACGAATTATTATGGGCGACAACTTTAACCGCTGCAAAGTCAATTCAAAAGGAAAATAAAATCGGATCAATTGAACAAGGGAAACAGGCGGATTTAGTAATATTGGATATACCTAATTTGAATTACCTGCCTTATCATTACGGCGTCAATCATACTTATATGACAATAAAAAAGGGGCGGGTTGTATTTCGACGTTATTAATTTGATGTATAGGAATTTTGATGTCTAATGTTAGGCTGCTTGTTTGCATATTTTCTTAAACTTTCATATTTTCTTTCTAATTTAATTTAAAAATCTTTGAGTATACGTTAATGTTAATTGATACAAAAACGATTAGATATTCCCAATACGATTTTAAGTCGGTAAGAGCTTCTGTCGGTAGAAATGCAATACATGATTATCCTGCAATGCTGCATTCCAATGTTGTGGATTCTCTAATAAAAGAGTTTTGCCCTCAAGATGGTATAATCTATGATCCATTTTGCGGCAGCGGCACTACTATTATACAGTCATTGTTGAATGGGCATAAAGTCTATGGGACAGACATTAATCCTTTAGCATTATTGATAGCCAAAGTTCGCTCCAAAAATATAAACATCGATTTCATTAAAAAATTATTAATTAAATTAGAAGATCAATTTTCAACATTGAATTATGATATACCTCATATAAAAAATATTTCCTTTTGGTTTAAAGAAAATGTTATTCAAGATTTAGGTAAAATACGGTATTTTATTTCTATAATTTCTAATGATGATATTCGTGATTTCTTTTTAGTTTCTTTCTCAAGTACTGTGCGTACTGTTTCAAATACTCGTAACAATGAATTTAAAAGATATAGGATGTCAAAAGAAAAGCTTGATGATTATAATCCTGATGTTCTTCGTATTTTTAAAGAAACAATAAATTGTTATGCATCTATCATAAAAGAAAATGGTTTATTAAATAAAGATTATAATTTATTTTTAGCAGATACCAGAAAACCTTTACCATTCACCGAAAATATTGATCTTGTCGTTACTTCACCTCCCTATGGTGATAGTCAAACAACTGTAGCTTATGGTCAATTTTCAAGTTTCGCTCTTGATTGGATTAGAAACTTAAATATTTTTGGCGATGCAGATATTTCTCTTGATAGAAAATGCCTAGGCGGTAAGATTAAAAAAGATGAATATTTAGAAATTTCAGGAATATTAAATGATACTCTTAGATTGATTTACAAAAAAGATTTAAAGCGAGCGCATGAAGTTAAAAGTTTTTTTTATGATCTATTTTTAAGTTGTAAAAATATTGTTAATAATCTTAATAACAATGCCGCTATCTGTTTTGTTGTTGGTAACCGAAATGTAAAAGGAATACAAATTCCAATGGATTTAATTATTGTTGATTTTTTCGAGTCTCTAGG
>JAUXGF010000071.1 GCA_030622395.1 Calditrichaceae bacterium | reverse complement strand
GCCAGATTCTGGAATGGCATAATAATCCGATTAATTAAAAAGAATGTCAGCAAGTATCCAATAATTAGAATTACAGCCATAAAAATTGACAATTGCAGTTTTTTATCGTAGCAAATATCAATAATAATTTGTTTTTCTACCCAAACATGCGCATAACCAAGTAGGGCGCCTTCCCCCGACAAAGTTTGATGTATTTCGGCGGATAGATCAAAGATACCAATAGTGTCATCAAGCGTGTAAGCATGAATCAAAACACCCTGAATGCTGTCTATTAAAACTGCGTTTTCGGGAATTTTATAAACCCCTAAGCTATCGCTTCTCCCAGGATTGTCGCGCGCCTCTATTTTTTTATCAGCATTAGTAATAAAAGCTTCGCTGATTATTCTGTTTTGGTTTTGTTTAACAGATAGAGAGTTTATAAAAAGATCAACATTATTTTCTTCATTTTGAAGACCATCAATGGCATTGTCCGCTAAAGAACGGCAGCTTGAAGCCGCAATAGTAAAAATATCTTTTTGAATGTCTCTGTCAATATTTAAAAATAGACCGGTAAATATTATTGCAGAAAGTGTTGTAAATATAAACGAAGCCACCAGTGAGTATTTCACGCGCATACTAAATGACCGCCATTGCTTCATAATTTTAGATTCATCAGTAGTATCGCGGAATTTAGTTAGCCGGAATTCGTTGCCCCGGTCAGTTACCGTATATTGCAGATCATCCATCAATTTACGCATCATCAAAATACCGAGTCCACCCTTTTTGCCAATATCTATATATTTAGCTAAATCGGGTGTATTTGCCCGGCGTGGATCGTAACTCTGACCTTGGTCGATGATTATAATTGTTAAACTCGATCTGCGGATGATTGCAATAATGGTTATCTCGCCATTTTTAATATCGCGGTAACCATGGCGGATAAGATTTGTACAAGCTTCGTCTATAACTAATTTAAAAGAATTAACTACCTTGTCGGAAAATTTATGTTTCCTGCCGATATTTTCAACAAAATCCCTTATTTGCACCAAATAACTCATCTGTGCGGGAATAGTAATTTCTTCTTTTCTTACATTCTTAAACATTTACGTTTCCATATTCTTTATTTGAAAGCAATCAGCGTTCAGCTTAAGATTTCTTAATAACAACTGTCTGCTGAGAGCTAAGAGGGTTTCCCAAATTACGAGAAACATTCGCGCATCATTCGTTGTCTCGACTGATCGTGATGGGTGATTATTCGTAATAGTTTAATTATTACCTAAAATTCTAAATCACAAATAATAAAAAATAAAAAAATTCTAATAAATCAAGGCGTTAAACAACAAAAATTGTTTCATCTCGCTTTACGCCCCACCACGCTCTAAGCTTCCCGCTCCACGCTTTACAAAGCGCCCGCAACGTGTCGGGACAATTAAATTTATACAAAGACTAAACCTAATATATTATTCCATATTCTTCAAGCGTTCCCTGGTGTTCTTTATCGCCGATAAAACCTTTTTATTATAAGGATGTTTGATTAAAATTTTTCCCCAAATATCAATCGCCTGTTGATATTTACCTTTTACAAATTTATCCACGCCTTCTAAATAAAGCCGTTCTGTTTCATGATCCATCTTTTCCGCAGTACCGATGGTCTCAATCTTAGATTTTTCATAATATTCTTTAACCAGCGAATTTTCCGGATCAATCCTAAGCGCTTCTTCAAAAACTTGCAGCGCTTTATCATATTCGCCAATATCGTAAAAAAGTAAACCCTGATGTATATTTTCCTGTAATTTAATACGCTGGGTCAATGTTTCGACTTCTGTTCGTATTTGTGCATTATCGGCGCCTAACAGACGAGCGTCCGCTAATAAACGTAATGCTTCCGAATAATTTTTATTTTGAAATTCCCGGCGGCTTTGACGGACAAGACCGTTAATCTCTTCGGATAAACGTCTTTTTGTAGTGCTGATTGCATTCAATATTGTTTCGTTTCCGCTATCACGTTCTAAGGCAATATTAAATTCAATTAACGATTCGGTAAATTGTTTTTTATCGAGTAATAAAAGTCCTTTATCAAAGTGTTCCTGAACAAACAGGCGGTCGTTTTCGGCCCGGTCTTTATCCAGCGCCTGCTGCACAGCCAGGGTTTGCTGGTCATTAAATTGTTTTTGTAATAATGCATTAGATGAATCTAACATTGCGCTTGCCCGCATGTGAAAAGGATCCTGCCCAATAACTTGCTGATACTCTACAATAGCGTCTAAATATTTATCCTCTTCAAAATAAGATTCAGCTTTTGCTAAATGTTCTGAAACGAATTTCCGTTTATCCGCTTCACGCATTTCGGCAATAATACGCTCTTCTTTAGCAATACGTTCGGCTTCGGCAATTTCAAATAAATCGTCACGCGTAAGTCCAAAATTAACAGAGAGAGAAATCCGGTGCACTGCCGGGAAATAATCCGAATAGCTGCTGTTCCCAAAAGCGTAATCTATCTGAAATATATTGTACTGCATACCCGCGCCAAAACTTACGCTGCTTCCGTTATACCCGGCGCGCAGCGTACCCAGATTCCTAAAACGATACTCGCTTCCGAAATGTATTCGCAAATCGCGTTTTTCGGAATAATTGAAATCCATTAAAAAATTTACATTATTGCCCCCGCCAATAAAACGAATTTTACGCAATATACCAAATCGAATAGATAACGGCAACTCATCAATTCTAATACCTTCTTTAACTTGCGGCGTAAATAAATTCTTTACATTTAAACCAAATGACCAATCTCTTAAAAACGGCGTTGTAAAAAAGTGTGGTTTATACATTAAACCAAGATCCAAGCCTACGCCAACATCAACTAAATTATCATCAAAGAATAAATTATTCCATGCCCTTCTAATTACCCGCATGGTTATACCGGAAGTTAAATCCCATGGTAATTTTTTTGCATAAGAGAAAAATCCCTGGTATTCTTCCCAAGAACAAGATGTTTCTAAATCATTATGTTGATTATCACTCTGGGGAATATCGCCGGTGCCGATACGTCCGATTCCCGCGCCAAAAGTTCCCAGGTTTAATGTGGGATAGGCGTAACCGATAAAGTCATAAAGCGTTCCTTCGGGAAGGGATGTATGGAATAAAGTAAAACTTTGTTGGTATACAAATTCCAATCCGGCGGGATTCCAAAAAACCGCTGTCGGATCATCAGCCAGCCCTGTAAACGCCTGTCCCAATCCAAAAGCGCGCGACCCAAAGCCGGCGCTTAAATTGCTTTCTGTGCCGCCATCCTGCGAGTAGCTTAATGAGCATAAAAAATACAGGGAAAGCAAATTAATTAAAATGAACTTTATTTTATTGCCTTGTTTCATGCCTGATTCTCACTTATTTTATATATGCAATTTTTGTAACATATCTTTTCTTTGAACCGCCGTTTCCGGGTATGATATCAATGTAGCATAGGTAAACGCCGTTCAACACAACATGCCCGCGGTCATTCCGTCCCCTCCACTTAAACTCAACAGGTTCATGGTACCCCGGATTTAGACCAGTTAGTTTCTTTGTCCAGACCAGTTCGCCCAACAGCGTAAAAATACGGATTTCCACGTCGGATTGATTCTGCAGGTAAAAAGTAATAGTCGTTTCATCTTCATTGCGTCCGAATGGATTGGGATAATTGCCAAAAGCTTCTTTAGAATCAGAAGATATAATCGTAAAAAGCCCGGATACAAATTCATTGCTTTCATTTATTTTAACGCCATTTTCATCCATAATATCAAGAGGAATGGAAGGGTCTACGTCATAAACATACATATTGCGGAGTACTGTATGAAAACTTCGATTAACCCGTTTATTATTAAATTCAGCTAAAACCACTAAGGTATCACTCGTTTTTGGCGGCAGAACATCTTCTTCTGTAAAAGTGATCCAAAACGGGTTGTTTGTTGTATCGCTAATTTGATAATCCACAAAATCATACAGATCGGCGCTGGAAGTAATTTTACTTAATTCGGATTCCGAATACTTAACTACTCTAATAGATTTAAACATATTTGTCAGCGCCAGTGAATTTAACAGATTATAATCAGAAGGCGCTTCGGTTCCGGTATGAAAACCCAACTTGAGCGCATGAATGTTAAGACTGTCGTCGTAGCCCTCATTGGAAACGCTAAAAGCCAAAAGCGCTGCGTTATTATCGCCCGTTGAAAATAAAGTATCACTGATTAGATTATTTAACATACAAACCGTGATTTGTTTTTGCTGTACTCTTAAAGCAATAGATACCGTACCTGTTGTCTGGTCTATATCCACAGGCAAGCCGCTGTTTTTGTCTGTTGGACGCTGATTAAATTTTAATTTAAGATTTACTGTGCGGTCTTTCTGCGGCGCTTTGAGTTTCCACACCAAGGGCACTCCAAGCTCGGAAAACGATTTTTCAAGCGTTCCGCCGTCTAATAATGTAAAGCTGTCCACTTCTACTATGGCGGGGTCAAGGACGACAGTTCCGGTTCCTGTAATAGCGGCATAATCTAAATTGCCGCCAGGTTCAAAATAATCCGGCGTAACTATTAATTCAATTTCCTGCCCGCGGGAAATTAATTTTGAATTAAAAACAGACTCCGGTGAAAATGAGAGTTCGCCCAATGCAAGTTTTGGTTTTTGCTCGATCCGTATTATATCTTGAACTACCAAGCTGGTATCAGTATCCTCACCACTGTAGGCGTCCGTTCCAATTAAGAATGTACTAATTGTATCCAGCCCACCCCCCTGGTAATCATCGGGAATAGTTATCCGCCAGACCGCCTGATTTGTTGATAGATCCAGCAATGATTTCGCCAGCGTTTGATTAAATTCGTCCGGTAATACGATAAAGGCATAAGCCTTTTCAACATTACCCGAGAAAATACCTGTAACAGTATAATAAAAAGTCTGTCCTGTTGAAAGTGTATCTAAGTCGGTTGTGTTCTCGGTATCAATTTCCAGGCTGGCTTTATTTTCAACATAAATTATTTTATGCACAGTATCGTTATGAGTAAAAAACGGGGGCAGATTTGTGTTAATATCATTGGGGACAGAATCCATCCAAACGGCAATTTCACAGCTTTTAGCCAGGTTTTCTTCCTGTAATTTTAGAATCTGATTTAACAATGTTTTTATATTTAATTTTTCTTCTTTATTATTATATAAAACCTCATTATCCATAATACCCGGCTTCCCAGGCGTCTTTTTAGATTGTTTTATTAAGCCCTGTGATTCCGGTCTTACTGACAAATCTATATTCTGGGAACTTTCACTGACTCTTATCCACCAATAAACCGGTTCTTCTAATACAAAACCTTTTTGAACGCTATCAGACACCTCGTCTTTTTCAATTAAAGTGAACGTATCTCCTTCGCCCAAATCGATTGATACCAATCCATTGCCGATTGCCGGTGAGGCGTCTTCTTTATTTTTGACAATTGCTTTTAATTTAAACTCCTGACCCAAAGAAACCGTATCACCCAAAGCCCCGTCCGGCTCAACTATCCCGATGAACAAGGATATATTTGATTGTTTAACAACCTTAAATGGAATTTTATTTGATATTGCCTGCACTGTCTCGCCGCTGTTATCATCGTATCCGGAAACCAAAACGTGAATAGTATCATCTATGGCGTTTGCCTCGCCGGGAGCGATAACCCGCCAATCAATCGAAGCGCTTGTATCGCCTCCCGCTAACGTTACTATGGAGCTGTCCTTTACTGAAAAACCCTCCGGTAAAATAATTTTTGCCGTTCTGCCGGTATCGACGATAGCGGTATTAAATTGGAAGACGTTGTGCATTATAAATTCCTGAGAGGTTGAAATAATGCTGTCACAAGCGCCAACAGGGCTGGAAATACTTAATTGCGTTTGAATATCGCCGGCTTCGCAGACCTGTGCATGAACTTTATACTCTCCGATTCCAACGCCAACCTCGCCGCCGCTGTTTTGATCTGTCGGGATATTCAGTATCAGAACGAGAAGACTATCAAATAGCCCTTCGGGAGTAAGATCAACTGGTCTAATTTCCCACTCGGCAAAGTTAGTGTCCGCATTAAATGTTTTTATTGTATCAATGTTTACAAATTGATAGTTGACGGGCAGACGTATTACAACACTGCCGCTGTCATAAGGAGAGCTGCCTGTTTGCTTAATATTAGCGCGAACGGTAAATATTTGCCCTATTGAGACAATATGATCTTTAGCTCCCTGCGGCGCGGTAATATCCGCGCTGACGCTTAATTGACTAGGCTGTTGAACGAAGACTATTTCTATATTATCCTGCGCTTGGTCAAGCGATACTTTTAAGTCTGCCAGGTCAATGGCGGAATCTATCTTTGCCTTAAAAACTACGTCTTTAACCATCGATATGCCGTTATGCAAATAAACAGATTCCTTTGTAGAAAAAGGTTCTACATTATTTATTTCAACATTATCAATAAAATTTTCATCTTCAAATAAACTGAGATAAACAGCCTTAACGCTGTCTGCGCCGTTATTTGAAACGATTACTTTTAAATTGAACGGCACGTCGATGTTTACATAAGGAGCGTTAGGCGCTAAGGCATCTTTAACTATGGTTAATGAATCAATGTTTAAACGCGCCGGGCAAATAACTAAAACGGAATCGGCTGCTTCAATAGTCTGCGATATATCGGTTATATGAGCTGTTCTGAAATCATGATAGGAAACAACCGGCTCAGGTCTAATATAACCGGTATCAGCAGTCGATGATAATGTAAAAGATACAGGATAAGATTTAAAGCCGCTCGCCGGAATCGTATCCGGGAAAGAACTGCCGCCGCCGCTAATCAGCCATTGATCAGATACATCATTGCCGCCTTTAGTAAAAATATAATCTATCCCTGAAATTAACGCATCCGACCCGCCTGTGTTTTGCATTAAGTAAGTGATTGGAATATTCGTCTCTCCTTGACGAACCACGTCGGGCGTAATTGTAATATTGGAAAATACCAGGTGAGCCGCCGGTAATACACAGAGACCATTATTTATAATTCCTTCATTTTCATAAGGCTGGCTAAAAGCCGTTTCTCCTTTTATACGCCACTTAACATCATAAAAACCAGCTTCCAGGGCAGCGTCAATAGTTACGGAATTGTATGAAAGTATTGCCGTATCCAAGCCTCCAATAGTATATTTCCCCGCTAAATAGATTGGATCCATCGAAGAACCAAGTATTTCAAGATAAGTTGAATCCGGTTCTAAAGTTAAATCTGCCGTACCGGAATCATAAAAAGCTGCCGTAAAAGCAACTATTTCTCTGGCAACGATAGTATCCGGGCTGAAGCTGCCTTCCAAATAAGAAACATTCGCGGCTGATTGGACAGTCATTTCCGCAAAAGTGGATGATCCTTTAATTATATTATTATTGTCAAGACTAATTTGTCCATAAATTTCCGTTATATCCAATGGAAAATTATCACTTATATCAAACTTAAATTCAAGCTGGTTGTTAGGATTTGTTCTCAATGTGTCTAAAGCATCTGTGCGCTGTAAGTTCAGAACAAATCCATCGCGGCTTGTACCTATCCCGGGTTCTTTAAATAATAAAGTGGTTTCATCCAAACCCGAATCGATTGGTAATGGAATCCCGCTATTAGAAACTTTCATAATTACCTGGATACCGGTATCTCCTTGCGCTGTCTGGCTAGACCCTACAATTTCAATAGAGGTTATTGAAATCAAACTGTCGCCAAATGCAAATATGCCGGCGCCCATAGATTTGCTGTAATTTGAATTATTCGATAAGCCGTTAATGTTCAAAATAAGTTGATATTCATCTTGAGGAAGGCCAGTAATGAAAGCTTCTCTAAAGATTAATTCTGTAGTATCCGGCAGGACATTTATAACATTAGGACTTTTACCGGCAAGTTGAATCGAATAAGCGGTTCCGTCGAGATCAAGCGTGGTTAGGTTAGAGTCGAGCTCGACTTTTGCTTCACCCCTATTAACCACTTGCAGCCTAAACTGTATGGTTGTATCCGAAGTAGCCGAGCTTGGATTCGTTGAGCCTTCTACCCAAAAAACATCAGCCGGTTCCTGAATATAAAACGCATTTGTTTCAAGAGAATCGTCGCTGATAGTCTGGTCGGAATTTGAATCATATCCGGAAATCGAACCCTCGATATCTACCCAATCGGAGTATGTCGTTGTATTAATATCTATTGAATAAATTAACGTATCCCTTTGCCCGCCGCTTAAATTAAAAGGCGTATTGTGACTGGTTAATACCGGGTTAAAGCTTAACGCCGGGGTAAATGTTAGATCGGTTTGTGTGACTACCGCAACGGATCCGGATCCGCCGGAACTGTTCTCAAAATCAACATGAACTATAACGCCTGTCTGCCCCTGACTTACTGTATCGGGAACTGCCCATACTGAATTAACCTGAAGGTCAGCCGCAGTTTGAACGTCTAAATTACCCGGATCGCCGGAACCATTATGAACGCTTGCCAATCCATCGTTAAGGTCTTGACTTTCCGCATAACCATCCGCTGTATAAGAACCCGCCGGCGCGTCCGTATTTATATCTACATCAAAATCAAAACGATTGTTTGACCCCGGCTGCAGGATTAAAGGAAGAGTAGGGGTTAATTGACGTGTAATATTAAATTCATCATTTTCATTTTGAGCGCCTAACAAAAAGTTTAATGCAACGGTATCGACTTGGGCCTCCGCCCGGTATTGACCGGAAGCATTAGACAAGTAGACGCTTCCCGTTAAATTTTGCTGTCCCGCAGAAGCTTGTTCAGGATTAATCCGTACGCTATCGATTGTAACCAGCGGTCTTATTTGCACAGTCCATTGATCATTTACAGTAGGATCGCTTACATTATAAGTTGAGCCTCCTACCGTCTCTGTAATATTTAAAGTGACGTACATTGTATCCGGCCCTGTCTGCGCGCCGATTTGAATGTTTACCGGGATATGAAAAATTTGATCCAGCCCTGCCGGAATAGATGCCGGTATAGCAGGTGATATTGCGCCTATACTATAATTTCCGCCTGTTCCATTATGAAAAACTAAATCTAAAGTATTAATAGTCGCTTCGGAGTCTCCTGTGTTTTTAATGCGAGCCTGGACGTCCACATTATTTTGTCCCTGGGAAACTTTAAATTTTTCCGCTTGTACTGATATAATGTCAATCACGGCGTTACCGGCTATAGTCCAGTTTAAATAT
>JAUXGF010000047.1 GCA_030622395.1 Calditrichaceae bacterium | reverse complement strand
CTTAGCAATTCTTTACTTTTCTCTTTTTTCCCTTTCTCTAAAATATCATGATTGAGATCGACGGCTATTACAATATCAGCGCCCATATTTCGCGTCACATCCACCGGGACGGGATTTATTAATCCGCCGTCTACTAAATAATGATCATCTTTTTTTAACGGTGTGAAAATTCCGGGAATAGAAATACTGGCGCGCACTGCGTCAACGATATTGCCGGTTTTGAAAATAACTTCCTTGCCAGAGATTAAATCTGTAGCGACAGTACGCAAAGGTATATCTGTTTCTTCGAGATTCTTTCCGAATATTTTTCCGGAAACTAATTGCTTAATTTTTTCGCCGTCCAAAAGTCCTTTTCTGGGAAAGCCAATGTCAAAAAAAGAAATTATTGCTTTCCAATCCATTTCAAGCGCAAATTCTTCAAGATAATCCAGATTCCCTGTGGCATAAAATGCGCCGACAAAGGCGCCGATACTGGTTCCGGCAATACAATCTATTTTAATACCGGCTTCCTCCAAGGCTCGAATAACGCCAATATGCGCCCAGCCGCGCGCCGACCCGCTGCCTAAAGCCAAACCAGTTTTCATATCTTTCTCCGAAATATTAAATTATCCCTACTTCTTTACCCACTTTTTGAGTAATTTCCAGCGCTTGCTCTAAATCATCGTCCGCATGCACCGACATAAAACTGGTGCGGATCATTGCCTGATCGGGCGGTACGCCCGGACTCAATACAGCATTAGTAAAAACGCCGGAATCAAATAAGCGTCGCCAGAAGTACATAGTTCTCTCATCATCCCTAATATACAGGGGTATGATCGGCGTCTCACTGCTATCGCCGATATCGAAGCCCATTGTTCTGAATTCATTGCGCATATATTTTGAAATATGGTTTAGTCTTTCCATCCGTTCCGGCTCGTTTTCAATGATCTCCAGCGATTTTAATGCGGCGGCGCTTGCGGCAGGCGTTGGCGCGGCAGTAAAAATGAGCGCTCTTGCCGTATGCTTAATATAATTGATTACTTCTTTTGGTGCTGCCACAAAACCGCCGATGGAACCTAACGATTTACTGAAAGTTCCCATTACCAAATCGACCTGGTCTTCCAGTCCCAAATATTCACAGGCGCCCCGTCCGTGTTTGCCTAAAACGCCAAGACCGTGCGCTTCATCGATATAAATACGCGCCTTATATTTTTGGGCAATTTGGGTCATCTGCTGCAAATTTACGATATCGCCTTCCATACTAAACACACCGTCGCTGATTATCATCTTTCCTTTATCAGGATCGAGTCCGTCCATTACCCGTTCCAGATCGTCCATATCGTTATGCCGGTATCTTTTCACTGTTGCGCCAAGTGCGGCATGCGTTCCGGAATAAATGGAAGCGTGGTCTGACCGGTCTATTATAATATAATCGTCCCGGCCGGCAAGGGCTGAAATAGCGCCTAAATTTGCCAGAAAGCCGGCGCTGAAAATTAACGCGGCTTCGCGCTTCATAAATTTTGCCAGTTTCTCTTCCAGGGCTAAATGCAAATCCAGCGTGCCGTTCATTAATCGTGAACCGGAACAACTGGCGCCGTATTTTTTTGTGGCAGCCATAGCCGCTTCAATAACCCTGGAATCATGGGTCAAACCAAGATAGTTATTCGAACCGATCATAATTACAGTATGACCATTCATGCGCACCCTGGGACCATCAGTGCCCGATAAAGGCTGAAAATATGGATAAATACCAGCGTTCATAATTTCTTCAGCGCGGGTAAAATTTATGCATTTTTCAAATATATCCAAAATATTCTCCTAATATTATTCTTTTTACTGTTTCTATTTAAACTTAAATTAATCATCGCTACCACTCATATAGAACAGCGCCCCAGGTTAAACCGCCGCCAAAACCGACCAGGATTATCTTATCGCCCTTTTTTATCAGGTTTTGTTTAATCGCGTCGTCAAGCGCAATAGGTATGGTCGCGGCGGATGTATTTGCGTATTTGTCAATATTCATAAAAAATTTATCTTTATGAATACCAAGCTTCTTAGCGGCGGATTCAACGATTCGCACATTAGCCTGATGAGGGATAATCATATCTATATCTTTAATTGAGTAGCCGTTTTTATCGAGCAGGCTGTTTATTGTTTTAGGTAAAATTTTAACGCCAAATTTAAATATCTCTTTACCGTTCATCGCGGCAAAATGCAAATTTTGTTCAACGGTTTCTTTGCTGGCAGGCAATGCCGAACCTCCTGCGGGAATTTCAAGCCACTCCGGTGGTGTGAAACCGTCAGCGCCCAAAGTGGCGTATTTTAGCCCGGCGCCGCTGTCTGTATGATTTGAAGAAAGAACTACAGCGCCCGCACCGTCTCCGAATAACACACAGGTATTTCTATCCTGCCAGTTCGTGAACCGGCTTAGTACTTCGACTCCGATTACTAATATATTCCGGTAAAAACCGGATTTAATAAACTGATCGGCTATGGTGAGTCCGTAAATAAATCCCGAACAAGCCGCGTTAACGTCAATAGCTGCTGCGTTTTTGGCATTTATTTTTCTTTGAACCTGGGTGGCGGTGGAAGGGAACGGTTTGTCGGGAGT
Organism: Calditrichaceae bacterium; assembly: GCA_030622395.1. GTDB lineage: Bacteria > Calditrichota > Calditrichia > Calditrichales > Calditrichaceae > JAUXGF01. Next base: position 7,883 of record JAUXGF010000047.1, on the reverse strand, counting down.
AATTGTGGCCACAATAATTAAATCAATATCCATTGAATTAATACTGGCATTGTTTAAAGCAGCCTGTGCGGCATTTGCCGCTAAATCGGACGTCACTTCAGTATCGGCTGCAATATGTCGTTTTTTGATGCCTACGCGCTGAAATATCCATTCATCACTGGTGTCTACCATTTTACACAGGTCATCATTCGTTAATATCTTTTCCGGAAGATAAGAACCGGTTCCGCTGATTTTGCTTAATATTGCCATTAAGTATTTATTCCTTCGTTTTTAATTGAATTGGCTATAACTGCTCTAGTCTCTGTCATTAATTTTATTACTCCTTTTGCATCATTTTTATACGGCTCAATTTCTATGGCTGGATGAATGATCATTTTTACCCGCCCGGGATGAATATCAAAGGAATTTGTGGGCATTATGTCCCGTGTACCGATAATAGAAACAGGTAATACCGGTAGTTCTAAATCTAAAGCCATTTTGAAAGCGCCCTTTTTAAAAGTGCTCATTTCTCCTGATTTTGTTCGGGTCCCTTCCGGAAAGAACAGTACAGATATGCCGTTCCTGATTTTATTTCTGGCGGCATCAAGTGAATGAATTGCCTCCTGCCGGTTGCTGCGATTAATAAAAATGTGTCCCATCTTATGCATGGCAAATCCCACAAACGGTAGTTTGCGAAGCTCCTGTTTTGCAACCCATGTAAAATCCGTATTCAGCCAGCCGTATAAGATAAAGATATCGTATTGGCTTTGATGATTGGCTGCGATTATATAAGATTTGTTTTTGTTTAAATTTTCAGATCCGGAAATTTCAACGTTTACCGGCGTCAGGTGGCAGATAGCCCTGCCCCAGTAGGATCCAAATATTTTACTGGCGAGTTCCGGTTTGCCTAACATGGAAATGATTGTCATGCTGACAGCAGAATATGCTGTAGACACGGCAATGAATGGCAGCAAGAATACCAATCTATAAATTGAATACAGTACATTTAATTTATTTTTCATTAGGAAATAATCCGCTATTCTGGTTGCCATTATATAAAATATTGTTTTTATTAAAAGATCGAAAAATTTGCATATCGCTCCGGATTTCTTTTCACATCTTTAATTAGTTCATTGCTATTTAGCACCAAACTGTCCAGACGGTTCGAAAACTGTTTATCATAAATTAAACGGCCTAAAGCGCCCTTCTGGTTTTTTATACTGCGTGTAATATCTTCCAAATTATTAGACGTCTGCGTAAGATCGGCGGAAGCTTCCGAAAAATTGGTTGAACTTTTTTCCAGACGAGTAATAATGGAATCTACCCGCGAACGATTGCTTTGAGAAAGCGCGCTCAAATCCTCAGAAAAATCTTTTAAATGAAGTGTTGCCTTGTTTATATCTTTTTCTGAATTTTTAATAATACGGTTAAGATTTTTTGCTGTAAGGTTATATCCCTCAATGGTTTGTTTAATATTTTCTGTGGTTGTATCATCCAGAGTTGAACTTAATTTCCGTAGAGTTTCTTTAAACGATTCCGTAAGGGGTTTTACTTCGATAGCGATATCGGTAATATCCATCAGGGCGTAACCCGGCAGCGATTGACCATCTTGCAATATAACCGAACTAACGCCCGGCGTAATGCCTACAATTTTTTCACCCATCATACTGAGCGTTTTAATGAAGGCGCGCGAATCTCTGGGTATCTTATACACGTCTTTAATCCATATCCGCATATTAACCTTTTGCTTTTCCAGCCAGATTTCTTCAACATTACCAATTTGAACCCCGGCCAGCGTTACAGGATCGCCCTTAATAATCCCCGCCGTATCATCGCATCGAACGATTAAACAGTAACCGCTTTCATAAAGATTTACATTTTTTAAAATGAGTATGAGCGCAATAAAAAATATGACCGCAAGAGTGATAACCGCGCCTACTTTTGCCTCTTCCTTCATAACGAATCCTTCTTATTTTAACAAGGTATATCCACTTAAAAATTTCTTAATTTCGGGATGATATGATTTCTTTATAACGGCAGGTTCGCCTTCAATATCGATTTTGCCCTTGTGCAGTAATGCAATCCTATCGCCCACAGTAAATGCGCTGTGCATATCGTGCGTAACCACTACCGATGTAACCTCAAGTTCTCTTTTTAATTTTAAAATCAACTGATTGATATTCTCCGCTGTTTCTGGATCCAGACCCGTCGTCGGTTCGTCGAATAAAATGTATTGCGGGTAACCTGCTATGGCTCGGGCCACACCGACCCGCTTTCTCATGCCGCCGCTTAATTCTGACGGCAGTTTTTCCTGCAAGCCTTCTAAATTCACAAAGTTAAGACATTCTGTCGTACGCTCGCATATTTTTTGCTCAGGCCATTTAAAGTGCTTTCTAAGCGCCAGGTTTATATTTTCGGACACGGTCATCGAATCGAACAATGCGGACGATTGAAATACAAACCCAAAATTCCGGCGCATGTCCTGCAAATCTCTGAAGCCGGCCTTTACAATATTCTTTCCTTCAATTAAGATGCTTCCTGTTTCCGGTTTAAGAAGCCCGATGATCAGTTTTAGTAAAACACTTTTACCGCTTCCGCTTTTACCGATTATTACCAGCGTTTCTCCCTGATTTACCATTAGGCTAAGTTGATTGAGCACGAAATGAGTATTAAAAGATTTACAGATATTTTCTATTTGAATCATAATTATCACCAGCCAGCTTTTAACAAAAACTGAGCCATCAGGTAATCTAAAATTAAGATCATTACGCTCGAAATTACGACACTTCGTGTGGTAGCCTTGCCAACGCCTTCTGCTCCGCCTTTCGTAAAAAACCCCACATAGGCGGCATTAGCCGGAATAAAGAATCCAAAAACAGCCGATTTAATAATGCCGTAAGTTAAATCCCACGGGACAAAGAAACGGCGCGCACCTTTTAAGAATTCAGCCGTCGATAAATCTACCGTAAGAATTGATATGATACATCCGCTGAGAATTCCAATGACGTCGGCAAATATGGTCAAAACCGGCGTCATAATAACGCCGGCAATTAAAACCGGAACCACCAGATAAGCGACGGGATTAAATGCCATTACTTCCAAAGCGTCGATCTGTTCGGTAACGCGCATTGTGCCCAGTTCGGCGGCAATGGAGGCGCCTACCCGGCCGGCTAAGATCAGGGCGGTCAACACCGGACCTAACTCCAGAATAATCGATTCGGTAACCACGGAACCGACCAAATATAAAGGCGCCCTGTTCTGAAGCGAATACAAAACCTGCACCGATTCAACCATGCCCATAAAAGCGCCTGTTAATAAGACAATTGGCAGTGATTGAATGCCGATAAATTTCATCCGGCGAATGGTATTATCGTAATAAGTCGAAAAGTCCCTTAAAGATATGCCGGACCACCACAACAGTTTACCATATTTACCTATTTCTGTGAAAAGGGGTTCCATTATTGCAAACATGCTTTTATTCTCTTTATATTTAACTTAAAAGTCATAAGTAACTTTAAAGAAAAACTCATCCAAATCTTTGACTTGACTGAATAAATTTTGTCCCTTACCGTCGATGATATAGGCGCCCACAGATATTTCCAAGGCGTCAACCGGATAGTAATTGATTTCCGGACCTCCGGCAAATCCGTAATTATTCTCAATATCATCCCATTCCGTAAATGATAAAGCAAAGCCCAGTGGAACGATTTTTATTTCATCATTCATAAACTTCTTTTCAAAGCGCAGCAAAAAGTAATCGTTTAAATTTTCACTGCCGCGTTCATGGATAAAGCCGTGCATATATTGACCGTTCACATACCATCCGTTTTTAAAGGTATAATCTCCGCCCACTACAAATTTTAGATAGGGATCGTCATCAAGGGCAATCTCTTTTTGTGTGACCAATCCGTATTGCGGATGGGGGAAGGTTATATTGTTGTAATATTTATCCGGAAGGAATAGCGCGCCTTCAGCCCAGACGCCCACATCACCGATAGAACCGGCTAAATCAGCGCCAACTACCTGTATTCGTGGATAAAGAAGCTCAGCCTGTGCGTCTAATGTTCCCAGTGTGTCAACCGGCGTTAAATTAATAGATGAAAACAAAGGGATATCATCACGGCCATAATAATAACTGAGCGAGAGATCATAATTAAACAAGTTTGTTGCGGTTTTAAAACCGTAACTGGATGTTTCGGATAGCTTATTTTCAGGTAGAATAATTTTGTCTTCAAACGCTCCTATCTGCGCACCCGGCGGCAGGTCAACCGGCGGGGCAAAGGCGTCAGCCCACTCGCCAAACGGAAAGACCGCCGGAGTAAATACCGGGATATAGACGCCGTAGAAGGTGAAATCATTCCAGTAATAGCTGGCCATTATGGCGTTGCTGCCCAGATGGCGGCCGAAATCGAAAATATCTTCCAAATCATCCGGATTTAAATTATCGGTCGGGTTCAGCTTATCCGCCGTGCCCCAGACAATACGCTGACGACCAATGCGCAAATCCAGATCTTCAGTTACAAAACCATAGACGTCAATATATGCTTCTCTGAATTCCAAGCCCCAGCTTTGCACTAAATCCTTCTCACGACGTTGTAAATCGGAAGTGGAATGAACATCGGGGAAACCGAAACTGCGCAAACGCACTTCGCTGTAATAGTGAATATTGTCCGACGGCGTTCCTTCAAATTTCAAACCTAACATATTGTCATTCCAGGTAAGTTTTCCGTCCTGCTCCAGCCGTAAGCGGTTATATGTTCTCAGGTAGCCGTTTAAGGATATCTGTGCATAAACCTGAAAACTGAACAGCAATATAATTCCTAAAATCAATGTTAATCTCATTAGTACTTCCTCTTGTTAAATTGTTGTTTTTTTTGAAAAAATATCTCTTGCCCTCTTACGCAGTTTTTCAATCTCATTATGTGCCGACTCGAACGATTTATCCGCTCTTTTCTTGATTAATTCCGTAATTTTTTCCATGATATTATGAACGGAATGCGAACCTAATATCTGTGCTTTCTTTAAACCGGTTTTAATTCCCAAAATAGCGTTATCAATGAATTTCTCATTTTCAACGCCTAATTCTTCGGCTGCCTTTATGCTGCCTTCCAACACATCCCAGGTAATTTCTTCAATATTATTAAAGGTGTGATTGGCGGCTTCCATTGCTCTTTGCACGGCGTCTTCAGTAATTTCACCAACTTTTATTAACACATCTTCACCTTTTTCTGAAGCGTTAATAATGGCTTCCTTTACCGAATGCGCTAACAAACTTTTTCTGTTACTCATTTTACTTTCCCTTAGTTAGTTTGTCGTTAAATATACTGGAATAGTTGTAAATCCCGATACTTCGGGGAAGTGGTTTGTTGAGTTTACGAAATCCCGCACACGGGATTGTTTAACCACTTCGTTCTGACAGTTATACCGATACTTAAGCCAAGCGTTTTTTTTCTACATAGTAGTCCCTTTGGGATAAACCACTTTTATTTCGGTATACTTCGTATTTTTTAGTTATCTGTTTTTGGGGAGAATATTCCACCGTCTTTCCAGATTTTTTTTAACAATTTCTCTAAACATTTCAAAGGTTCTTTCCCCGGCTTCCATGCTCGATTCGATCATAGCTTCAACAGCATGAGGAATAAAAGAAGGATGAGTCGATTCGGATTCATTGATTCCATTAATAATACCGCTGGAAGCCTTTTCTAAAAATGATTCCGTTTCGACGCCCAGAATTTTCGCCGCCTGCAATGCGCCTTTTAAAACATCCCAGGCAATCTCTTCAACCTTCTCCTTAGTAACCGGCGCAGCGGCTTTAAGCGCCTTCCATGTAACAACTTCAGTGATTATGCCGGTTTTTACTTCTAAATCTTCTCCCAGGGCAGAAGCGTTTAAAATTGCCTCTTTCACAGAATGAGTCAGAATACTTTCTCTCTCATTCATTTTTATCTCCTTAGTTTTTTATAGGTAGTGTCAAAAGTTTTTACTAATTTTCAATTTAACCTTCTATTTTAAAACAGTTTAAATCAATCCCCCCTTAAAAAAGGGGGCTAGGGGGTTGTCCGAAATAAGGATACACTAAAAAGAAGTTCACAAAGCAATTCTTTTATTGCTTCGGGCTATTACACTAACCAGCGTTTTATATACTGGAACAGAAGTGGTTTGTAGTTTAACCACTTCGTATTGACAGTTATACCGATACTCCTATTCTCAAACCAATTGCAGATCGGTATACAACCCCTTAATCCCCTTTTTTAAGGGGAAACTTAATTCTCCATCTTTTTCGTTATGCCTTAAAAAACCTTCATTTAATAGTTTTTATTTTTTCATAGAATTTTTGACACTACCTCTTTATATTCATTTCATAGATGCGGTATTTTTTGTAAAGCCGTCCGCCAATCGTTTCATCAAACTTGTTTATTAAGTGATTATCTTCTAAGTTCCATGATGTTTCGCACCATTCATAACCTAATTTTTTTGCCGCTTTAGCCGTTTCCATAAAAAGCAAAACGGGTATTCCTGTTGACCGGTACTCTTTTAACATGCCCATAATTAAAGAACGCGTACCCTTAATTTTTTTCCGGTAAATTAGCAATTTCGCTATGCTCACAGGGTCCAATTGACCGTTAATATGCATAAACGCTTCGTTATAATTGGGAACTGTAACGGAAACGCCTACAGGTCTGTCGTCAATTTCGGCAAATACGACGAGTTCCGGTCGGACAATTTTCTTTAAACCGGCGGCAAGGTAATCCATTTCAGGGTCCGTCATAGGCACAAAGCCCCAGTTTTTCTCCCAGGCTTTGTTATAAATATGTTTGATTTTATCCACTTCTTTATGGAACCTTTTCATATTCATGGATCGTACTTTAACATTATATTTGGAACGGGCTCGTTCCGCTATTTTATCAAGGCGCTCAGGAGTTTGAACAATCCCCTCGTTTAAATAAGCGTACAAATCTTTAGCTTTTACCATGCCGTATTTTTCCATAAAATCGAGATAATATTGAGGATTGTAAGGCATCATAAAAACCGGGGGTGAATCGAAGCCTTCCAATAAAAAGCCGCATTCATCATTCATGCTTAAATTCATCGGTCCGCGCATAATTTTCATCCCGCGTATTAATAACCAATCCCGCGCCTTATCTAAAAGTTTCTCAGCGTAATTATAATTATTCAGGCATTCGAACATTCCAAAAAAGCCGGCTTGTTCATTGTGAAAATTAATGTGATTATAATCGACAATGGCGGCGATTCTACCAACAGGTTTCCATTTAGAATAAGCTACAAAAAACTGAACCGAACTATGCTTGAAAAACGGATGCTTCTTTTTATTCAGTTTCTTTTTTATTTCATGAATTAACGGCGGCGTCCAATTGGGATCATTTTCATAGATATCCCAGGGTAATTTAATAAAGTCTTTTAACGTATATTTGTCGGTTACTCTTTTTACCTCGATATCTTCTGACATATTTTTCCCCTTTTTATTTTTTTGAAAATATATCTTTAGCTCTTTTACTGAGTTTTTTGATTTCATCATTAACTGTCTCAAGCGATTGGGCGGTAGTTTCTTTTATCTGATCGGAAATATTTTCATACATCCGGTAAAACGAATCAGACGTTTCGGGTTGAATTTGTTCGAGACCCTTTTTAATTCCATTGATTGCATTTCCCATAAATTTATCTGTTTCAACACTGAGCTCTTTTGCCGCCTGTGCGGATCCCTGAACAACTTGCCAGCTAATTGATTCGATGTTTTCAATGGTTTTATCGCTAGCTTCAGATACCTCTTTTACAGCATCCATTGTAATTTCACTTACACGAGCATTTATTTCTTTACCTTCCCGGGCTGACTTAATAATTTATTCTTTTACATTATTGCTTAAAATGCTTTTATGATTATTCAT
>JAUXGF010000438.1 GCA_030622395.1 Calditrichaceae bacterium | reverse complement strand
TCCTACGAAATAGGATATCTGTGGGAATGGGGCAACTGTCAATAATATAGGTAGATACCGATGGGAGCGGAGCGTAAATCCCACTTTTGCGGGGATACTGGTCACTTGATGCTTGATGTTTGACGCTGGTTACTGATTACTGATTACCGGTTACTTAATTTTCTTCATCCAGCATCGAGTATCCAGTATCATTTCCATTAATCAATTTGCTTGCTATATTCTTATCAATTATCAATTAACAGTTGACGCTATTTTATCAACATCATCTTTTTTCTCAAACACTTTCCTTCTGTAATTACTTCATATACATAAAGCCCGGAAGATAGATTAGTTGCGTTGAATACTACTTTATGACTTCCGGCAGATAAACGTCCCTTATTCATTGAATGTACTTCCTGACCAAGCATATTATAAATCTTCAAAGAAACCTGCCCGGCTTTGGCTAAATAAAATTTAATTGTTGTGGAAGCGTTAAAGGGATTGGGATAATTTTGATATAAAGTAAAACTCTCCGGCAGCTTGTCAACAGTCTCACTGATTGATGCAATGCATTTCTTTGCCAGTCTGAAATCATCAAAATATATTTTTCCGCTAATAGAACCCGTAGAGTCGTGAGTTAATTGATAGCTGTCAATTCGATAGTTAGTTCCGTCTAATATCCCGTTGCCAATCCAACTGCCTACGCTGTTTGGATCGCTCAGTTTCCATTCGACTAATTTCCAGCCATACCAGTCAATTGTAATCCATTTTGAAACTTCGTGATCGGGCCAATTCACTCCATGGGCTTCGTCAATACAAAAACGAAATTTATTATCGCTGCCGTCGCCGTAAACATAACTCTGCAAAACACAGCTTGTATCAAACTCAACATTCTTCGGATCATTATAAGGAAGGTATTCCCTGATTAGAAAAATTGAGGCTGTATCATTCCATTGATATTGCAGACAGGCTGCTTTATGAACCGCCGTCGTTGGTAAATAAACGCTCCCGGTATATACAAATTCTGTTTCAGATACGATAATACCTTTTGTAGAGCCGCTTCCGTTTGGCTGCCACCAGCCGCCCGGCGAAGTAAAATCATCAATCATTGTCGTTTGTATGTAATCTTCAGAAGATGTTGAAAATTTTATAGTAATCATTTCCCCGATCTCATTGCCGATAGTATCGGAAATGCTTTCTTTTAAAAAGAAAGTATAATTTTTATTATTTTCTAACGGCTGTTCAGGCTGGACAGTTAAAACTGATTTTTCGTCCGTAGTAAAAAGCTGATAAGCTATATTTATCCTGGTTGAAATTTGATACAAGGCGATAGTGTTATCATTGATTGTAGTCGGATCAAGCAGTTCATTAAAAACAATTGTGATAATATCCCTGGTATCAAAATCATCAACTTCCACTTGATGATCGGGGTTGCTGTATATTATTACAGGAGGCTGCTGGTCTTCCGGTTTTGTGCTAAAATTAAGTACAAAAGCGTCCCCGCCCGTACCGTCGCCATCACCGTCGAGCAGCTTGCCGTTAATATCTTTTACAGTAGGCTGAATGGTTAATGTATAATCTGTATTATATTGAAGATACTCAGCCGGCGTAAGCGCAGCCGTCTTATTGCCGTTAGTCCAGGTAATCTCACTAATTGCAACTTCGGGCGATAAAGAAACAGCGTTTATAAAATTTGCAGTATCCATTGTTTTTGAAAACCTGATTTCAATGGGACTATTTACCTGCATCTCCCCGCTTTCCGGCGGAGAAGTGGAAATTACCGTTGGGCAAAACGAAGGAATCGAATCAGAAGTTTCAACATTGGAAATTGCCGATTCATTCCAATAGCGGTTTAATATAGTTGCAAAATAATTGTATTTTCCATTATAATCCTGAGCGCCTGTAAAGCTGTCATTTACCAAAAATGAATCCGCCCCAAATTGTCTGCCGATTATTTCATCAGCGTCCACATTAAAGATTTCATCCTCGGATCTGTAAACTGCGCACCAATGGCCTCCAGCCAGGGGGGATGAAGGGGTGACTATAATTTCATAATTAAGGGAATCAATTTTATTTAAAGTTAAAAGCGGAGCCTCCGGCGGGGTAACAATTATAGCCGGGCGAATTTTAGTCATGTTCTGAAAAAATGCAGCCTTTGCCCCCTCCCAATAATTTTGATTTTCCCAACTGGCATAGCTGAAAAACTGAAATCCATCTACAAAACTCAATGTTCTGCATGAACTTACAATGCCCGGATGATTATCCCAGCAATCATAAGAATTAGGCGGATCATAAGGAGGCTGTAATAAATAGGAACCGGGACCTACGCTGTATAAACGTCCGGCGCTAATTCCCTGCCCTATCGCCGGCTGCCAATCACTCTCAATAGCGGCTTTCATTGAAGAGCCGCTCAACCAATGATAATGCATCGGAGTCAATTGTTCAACATACCCCTCATTAAACCACAGAGCTGCGTCTTGAAAAACTATGTAATAGCCGTTCCAACCGCTTGTTCCCCCTGTTTTATATTTACCCAATGCCGCCGGCGAGAGCCGTACCCACGGTTTTACCGATTGTATGGAATCATGAAGCGTATGGATAAATTCGGTTACGGTCCAGCGCCGCCAATCAGCCCATGTATCAAATCCAGCCGGAGGGTCTTCGCCGTAAGGATGATCAACATCATAAATATAGCGTTTATATCCCTGCTCCGCCGATAATTTATTTAATTTTGATTCCGGGATCATGCCGTCCATTTTACGAATTTGTTCTATTATACCGGGCGGGTTAATCATATCGTCTTCGTCATATTCATTCCAGCGAACGTAGTCCAAATGCAAGCCGTCAATATCATAATTCCTGACGATCTCCATTGCCACATTCACCGTATATTCTCTAACCGCTTCAAGCCCGGGTGAAACACAGCGGTAACTTGTCATGTGAGCGCCGTCTTCATTCGTACAAATCCATTCGGGATGTTCAGCCGCAGGAGTGCCCGCGTATGTGGATGAGGTTT
>JAUXGF010000044.1 GCA_030622395.1 Calditrichaceae bacterium | reverse complement strand
TGTTTTTGTATTTCGGCGCTTAAGCCGAGAGATCTATTCATTTTCATAGATGCAAATATACAACATTATAACCCATTAATCAAGTTAAGTTAGTGCCATTACTCTTGGGAGGGGTTACCCCGAAGTGTCGGGATGCAAGCAAGGGTGGGTCTTTAAATTTCACCCTTCTCTGAGGTTTACAACTAAAACATTTTATTAGAAATACCGCTTTTGTTTTCCTTTTTTATATCTTCAACAATCTGAAGCATCCGCTCATAATGCGTGCCTCTCCAATAAATTTTATGACATGACTGACACTCAAAAAAATCATTGAAATAAAGTTTTGTCCTCGGCGGCAATTTGTCAATCACCTTACTTTTTTTAACCGCTATTATTTCCCCATTGCATGACAAACATATCTGAAACGGTTTGATCTTTGAAAATAAGTCAAATTTAGTAGCCATCTCCACTATTTGAATTTTAGGAATCGTAGACCGCACCCAGTAACCATGTGTAACCAGTTTGTTTTTTAACAGCCCAACGTCGCGGGTTAGAATAATTCTTTTTGTATTCTGAGCAGTTTTAATAATTTCAATATCTTCATAATCATTTTGATAAAGACTGTCAAAACCTAACAAACGCAGATATTTAACTAATTTTCCAAGATTGATATCAAGTATAAATTTAGGCTCGCGTAAAGGTGCGGGACGCAGGCGGGTAGTTGAGCGTATATCAAACAATTCAAATACAGGATATACGGAAACACGATCATTATCTTTAATTTGATAATTAAAATCAACAGAGCCGCTGTTTACTAAAATCAAATCAATTTCAGAATGAGGTACGCCAATTGCCTCGATGGTATCTTTAATAGCGGGGCTGCCTGTAAAAGGATAAGAAAAAGTCTGCGCTTTTCTATTTGCAGATAAAAAATCATTTAATTCGGCATAGAATCTAAAAAAAGCCTTCTTTGATTGAATCATTTTAAAACGAATAAAAAATTATAGTTAATTTAATATGATACGAATTATCACAGCGGGCGTCACCGCCATTAGCAACGATAAAAAAGAACCAATCAAAAAATATTCCGCAAAATTCTTATCATCCATTTCCTTAAAACGAGCTAATGATTTCAGAGCGACAATAATAGCCACCCCGCCGATCTGATTAAATATCACTAAAAAATATATAAAGGTCCGCTCTAATAATCCGATTAATTTACCCCGTTCGTATTCATCCGAATCTTCCTTCTTGGGATTGTCTTTTTTTACAGGAATTGCAGATATCCGGTTTAAAGTTAAACGGATAAATAGAGTGCCTTCTTTAAGTGTAAATACAAAGCCAATTAAAATAAGGATTATTTTGTTTAGATTGCCGCTATAAAAAAACGGTCTTGTAAGAACAAATGACTGCAGATAGTCGAAAAGCGCTATAAATAATGGATTCTGCCAAGCCGGCATAAATGGAACTAAAAACTTTAATAGCATTGGAAATATAAGAATACCAAATAGCAAATGACAAATATAGATAGTTTTTATGCCCCTCGATTGTTTCGGTACAAAAACAGTGTCAATTAATACTAATAAACTATGCATCAATATAAGCATGACGGCTATGTCAACGTGTTCCAATAATACGAAAGCTGCAATACCAAATACAATTCTTTTTAAGACAGGTTTTTTTTGTCCGGATAACTTGTGCGGTTGCGCTATCAAGTTGATGTCATAAAAGAATAAGCGGCCCGACAAATAAACTAAAATTAAAACAAGTTCTGCTTTTAACATGATTTCCCTGTCAATATTTCATTTATCTCATCTTGAATTAAACTCTGTGTTTTATTAATCAATTGAAAAGTAATATCATTGATATTTTGAGATACAGCGGGTTGGGTCATTCCTAATTTTTCTGCGATTTCTTTTTGCGTCATTTTCTTTTGATAATAATATAATATTTTTTTTCTTTGATCGTTCCAGCGTCTTTTACTAATATCGATCCAATCGAACAGGGTGTTTATTCGTAATTGAATTTTCTCATTTGGACAATCAAAATGATATTGTCTCTTATCACGGCGCGCTGTTTCTACCGCTTCTCTGGCAAAATGAAACGCAGCGCCGTCCATACCTATCGCGTTTTTATAATTAATTTCAGTATTAATTTCTCCTATTCCTATCCCATAGCGCAATGAAACCACTCCCATTTTATTTTCGATATGAGACATAACGCTGAATAACGAATCAGAATTAGACATGACTGCCTGAAACTCATCGCCGATTGTTAATGTTAACGGGGAAACAAATGTCTCTCCATACAATACCTGCGGCTCTCGCAATACATCCGCAAAGTGCTTCTGAACAGTGTAGCGGTTTTCGATTTTTTTTGAACCAATGATATCGCCAATTATTACTAAATATAGCATAATATTACATATAAGTAAATTTATTATATTCCATACAATATAAGCTTTATACTTATTTCATACCATTTATAAGCATATTTCTTATAACAGGTCTAATATAAGTCATCTACTTATGTTTGTCAACGAAAATATATTTTTTTATTTTAATTATTTTTGATAAATTTGTTTAAAATATTAGCCGAAGATATTTGTCCTGATTTCGGGATAGCCACTAATGCAGTTGATCCCTTCCTGAGGGACGGCGTCGTCGCGGCAAAAGACACCGCCCTGATTAATACACCAGTGGGCGCATCCGTCAATCAGCCAGCAGGCAGATTCGCCCATCGGCGCAATCGGGATGCAGGCAAAGACACTAAGATAAAATAATTAATAAAACTTTGAGCCTTTGTGTCTTGGTGGCAAAATATTTTCTGTACATAGAACCCAAATAATTATTTAATTTTGATTATGAATTATAGAACTGAAATATCGATACCTAACAGCCATATCCAGATTAATCATAACCATGGAATTTTGACAATAGGTTCTTGTTTTGCCGAAAACATTTCACAACATCTTAAATATTATAGATTTGATGTGCTTGAAAATCCTTTTGGCGTTTTATACAATCCTGTTTCTATTTATCAGGCTATAAAATTAATTTCCAATAACAAAACTTTTGGACCCGACGATCTTATTTATCACGACAGCGAATGGCATAGCTTTTATCATCATAGTGATTTTTCACATCATGATATTAATGTTTGCTTGCAGCGAATCAACAGTCAGTTAGAGGCAGTCAGGTTATATTTAAAAAATTGTAACTGCCTTATAATAACCTACGGAACGTCTTACGTTTACAAATATAAATCCAACGGCATAATAGTTTCCAATTGCCATAAATTACCGGCAAATCAATTTACGCATTACCGGTTAACTTCCGCCGATACAGCAGAGTATATACAATCATCATGGGAATTATTAAACAAATTGAATCCAAAATTAAATTGCATATTTTCGATTAGCCCGGTACGGCATTGGAAAGACGGCGCCGTTGATAATCAAATAAGCAAAAGCGCCCTGCTTTTAGCCCTGCATGAAACAATTAAAGAAAAAAGCGATTGCAGCTATTTCCCGGCTTATGAAATTATGATGGATGATTTAAGGGATTACCGTTTTTATGATGCGGATTTAGTACATCCCAATCAAATAGCAAAAGATTATATTTGGGAAAAATTCAGCCAATGCTATTTTACGGAAACCTGTTTGGGAACCTTAAAAGATATTAAAAAACTGGCTCAAGCCCGCCTGCATCGTCCGCGTAATGTATATTCGGAAAAGCACCGTCAATTTGTTAAGGATCAATTACAGTTAATAAATCGATTAAAGAAAAAGTATTCCTATCTGAAATTAGAGGATGATTATAATTATTTCAACTCACCCCCTAAATCCCCCTCTCTTTAAGAAATAGAGGGGGACTTTTGGATCAAATCTTTTCCCTTCCCTATTGTATTAGGGAAGGGTTAGGGATGGGTAAGAAAAACCTGCGGCAGGGCCATCCTGCGGGAAAAGCTTTTCCTTGCATATCAGGACATTTGTAGTGTAGTGTTCGTAGACCCGAGGGATCAGTGAAGATTTATTCTAATATATCAGCTTCGTTTCAATACCAATCATCAACATGGAGTTATTATGAAAAGTAAAAAATGTTCTATTATCATCTTTCTATTTATCCTATCTTTTACCCTGTTTGCTCAGGAAAAAATGCTCACTATGGAAGACGCTATTTTAGGCGGGCGCGCTGCTTTAGCTCCCAAAAATATGTCTGAGCTTCAGTGGATTGCAGATACTGATAATTTCTGTTATGTAGATTCTTTAAACGGATATTATGGATTGATCAAAGGCAGCGCCGCTTCTGAAAATCGTGAACTGCTTCTATCTTTAGATTCATTAAATAGTGTATTGATCAAAAAAAGTATAAATAAACTCAAGCGCTTCCCATCAATAAAATGGCTGGACGGCAATACCTTCCGTTTCTTTAAAGAGCAAAAGTATTACAGCTTTAGCCTAAGCGATCAAACAATAACCCTGCTCAATGAAATTAATGACGACGCCGAAAATATGGATATCGAAGATAAGCGTCGCTATGTGACTTTCACAAAAGAAAATAATCTGTTTATTGCGCTTCGACCGGGTTTGATTAAACAAATTACTTTTGATGATAATCCGGGTATTGTAAACGGACAAACCGTTCATCGTAATGAATTTGGGATTAATAAAGGAACGTTCTGGTCGCCGCAGGGAAGTTATCTTGCTTTTTATAAAAAAGATGAAACCATGGTGACCGAATACCCGCTGGTTGATATTGACGTCCGTCCCGCCAAAGTCACTACCACCCGCTACCCCATGGCGGGAATGACCAGCGAACAAGTTCAGGTCGGCATATATGATTTAAAAACAGGTTCTATTATCTTCTTGCAAACCGGCGAACCCAAAGATCAATATTTAACTAACGTGACCTGGAGCCCGGATGAAAACTTCATCTATATCGCTCATTTAAACCGCGATCAAAATCATCTGCGTCTTATTCAATATGACCGTTATAGCGGCAAGCCTGTAAAAACGCTTTTTGAGGAAAAACATCCTAAATATGTAGAACCTGAGCGCGGCCCAATTTTTATCAACAAAGATGCAAACCGTTTTTTATGGTTCTCAGAGCGCGACGGATTTAATCATTTATATTTATATAACGCTAACGGCGGGCTGGATCGTCAGCTAACCAAAGGGAAATGGGATGTTACTCAATTTAACGGATTCGATAAAAAAGGAGAATATGCTTTCTTCACAGCCGCCGGTTCAGACGGTTTAGAACGACATGCCTATAAAGTCCGCGTCAAGTCCGGCAAAATGCAAAAGCTGACTCAAAGCGGCGGAACGCATTCAATGACTGTAAATAAGAACGGCACATTCTTTATTGACCGCTTTGCCAACACAGAGACTCCCCGAAAAATTGCAGTCTATGATCACAAAGGCGTAATAAAACAAACCTTGCTTAATGCGGAAAATCCACTGACAGAATATAAATTAGGTGAAATAAAAATATTAAAGATTAAGAATAAAGAAGGAATTGATCTGAATGCACGCTTAACCCTGCCAATCGATTTTGATCCTTCAAAAAAATATCCGGTGATTGTTTATGTATACGGCGGTCCGCATGCGCAATTAGTGCAAAACAGATGGCTTGGCGGCGGAGGTCTTTGGTTCCAATACCTGGCGCAGCGCGGCTATACCGTATTTACACTTGATAACTGCGGTTCAAAAAACCGGGGATTGGAATTTGAACAGGCTATTTTTAGAAATGCAGGCAAAGTAGAGATCGAAGACCAAATGGCAGGGATTGACTATTTAAAATCGCTATCTTATATCGACACAACGAGAATCGGCGTTGACGGCTGGAGCTACGGCGGTTTTTTGACTATCTCGCTAATGACCCGCAAACCGGGCGTATTTAAAGCCGCTGTTGCCGGCGGGCCTGTAATTGACTGGCAATATTACGAAGTGATGTACGGCGAGCGTTATATGGATACGCCGGAAAACAATCCGGACGGTTACAAAGAATCCAACTTATTAAATTATGTGCAAAACTTAAAAGGCAGACTTCTTATAATTCATGGGACAATGGATCCAACTGTACTCTGGCAAAACAGTTTGCATTACTTAAAGAAAAGTGTACAATTGGGTAAACAAGTGGATTATTTTGTATATCCCGGACATGAACATAATATTCGTGGCAAAGATCGGGTACATCTTTTTAACAAAATTACCGATTATTTTGATCTGCATCTTAAAAATTAGGAAAGCGGTCAGCAGTCAGCTATCAGCGGTCAGCCAAAAGCTTAGGAATCAAGGCTGTACCTGTTAAGGAAGATGTACGTTACTATTTTAGCTTAGCAAAGGCGGCAGGTAGGGGGCGGTAATATGTTCTATTAACTAAATAATTTTAATCAAATTATTTTATGGAGGCAAAATGAGAAAATTCTATTGGATTTGTTTTATTCTCTCAATTACTTTTTTATCCGAAGGTTGTAAAAACTCAAAAGACCAAAATAAAGGTATTGGACTGGAAATGAATGAAATTATGGCAAGAATAAAATCTATTACTCCAAAAGATAAAGATTTTAAATTTGAAGCGCCCTCAAATTGGAGTGAAAACTTGTTAGATGATGCAGTAATATTGGAAACAAGTAAAGGTGAAAATATAGTAAATGTAAACAAAATCATCGATGGATTACCTGCAACAACTTGGCAAAGCAACATATACAATCCAAAACCTGAAGTATTAATTGATTTAAGAAAAGTTATTAAATTTAATAGAATTATTATTTTTAACAGATTTACTGATAGCCGGGGAACAGGAGATGGAAATAACGCAGCCAAAGAACTACAAGTTCTGACGTCAAAAGATAATAATACAAATAGCCTAAAGTCTGTAGGAACGTTTACATTATCAGGACCAAAGGCTGTTTGTTTTAAGAAAAAGGGAAAAGGTCAGGTATGTGTTTTTATTGATAATAAAGATCCGAATATTATTAAAATAGAAGAAACGGAAGGGAGACTAATAAAGCTTATTTTTAATGCTGCATTCTGGGGCGATGCAGCGCTTGAAGAATGGAAAACTTCTGTAGCGCTTTCTGAAATCATGCTATTTCAGTCTAAATAGTTTTTGTATTCTTGTATTAGATAACTAATTAAGCGATTGGAACATACGCCATCCGTTATTTGCGCTTAGTCTTTTGTTTTCACAATTCCTTCCATCTATTTTTACACATAATATCAATAATTTCGTTTCAAGTTTTTTCCTTATAAGTTTGATAAAAACCAATTTATGTTGTACATTGTTTCTGTACAATATAAAAGGTGTATAAATGGCTATTCATACAACATATTCTCAAGCCCGGGCTAATTTTGCCAGTCTTTGCAATAAAGCTTCGGATGACAAAGAGATTGTTTTAATTAATCGTCGTAACTCGGAAGACGTGGCGCTGATTTCTATGTCGGAACTCTCGAGTTTAATGGAAACCGCTCACTTATTACGCTCGCCTAAAAATGCTCAACGTCTTTTAACTGCTTTAAACAGAGCTCTTGCCCATACAGAAATCCCTAAAAGTATTGAAGAATTCCAAAGAGAAATAGGCATTGAGTAAAAAAAATCCAATAAAGAAATTTGTTCAAGACGCTGTATTTCATTTTGAGTTTAGAGAAGATTTAGAATATTGGGTAAAAACTGATCGTAAGATTGCATTAAGGGCTTTCAAGTTGATTGAGGCAATAATGCGTGATCCGTTTCAGGGAATAGGAAAACCCGAACCATTAAGGTATTTAGCATCCGGAACATGGTCGAGAAGATTAACTCAGGAACATCGGATTGTATATCTCGTAAGAGATAACCGTATTGATTTTCTTCAAGCAAGATATCATTATTAAAATATTTTTAGATAGGATTTTGGCTGTTAATTAGTGTCTGAACGAAAAAGCACTGTTTTGTCATTTCGAATCCCGATTCATCGGGTGAGAAATCTTACATCCCTTGGAATTATTGAAGTTACAGATTTCTCCCTTCGGTCGAAATGACAAGGGAAAGTGTTTTCGTTCAGACACTAATTAAATTAAGCGGCTGAAATTTTTGTGCAAGTGTTGAAGTATTTTATGATTAGAATAACTGCTTTATTCTCATAATCTATACAGAGAGAAATCTGATTAAACACGTCGGAAAATGTTTATGTTAGGCGCTTTTAATATTGACTTTTGTCTTTTACTAAAAGGAATAAGAAATGAATAATGGTAAAAAGGAATTAAAATGGTTTTTATTATTCACATTTATACTGACATACGGATTAGGAATAATTGCATATATAAAAGGCGGTCTTGATAAATTTCCATTAAGTCAATATTCAATGTACATTCCTGCATTAGTCGTTATTCTTTTATATCTTTTTATTTTTAAAAAGCCCCTGTTAAAAGGCAACGATATTGGTTTAAGATTTAAGGGATGGAAATATTGGCTAATTGCACCCTTAACTATATTTGGGATTACAAGTTTAACTTTTTTGCTCTCATATTTTATTGCGCCTGAATTGCTGTCTGATAATGAAAGTATTATAAAAAGCGCTAACAAATTTGCAGATTTAGGAAATTGGAAATTAAGTATATCTATCATATTTTTACTCAACGTTCTTGTTGCGCCAATACTCAATATTTTTATGTTTCTTGGGGAAGAAATAGGTTGGCGTGGTTTTATGACATACCGTCTATTAAAAATTTATAGTCCGATCAAAGCATTTTTAATAGCAGGATTTATTTGGGGAATTTGGCATGTATTTGGAATTATTATGGGGCTTAACTACCCCGGACACCCTATTATAGGAAACATAATGATGATTCTATTAATGATTCCGATTAGTATTATCTTCCAATATTTCTATTTCATAAGTAAATCTATTTTTGTCCCGGCGCTTGCTCATGGGGCATTAAATTGGTCTTCATATACTTATCTGACGTTTATATTTAATAGTGATAAATTTGATACTTTAATTTATGGCCCAACTGGAATAATAGGGTTGATAGTTTGGTGGGTTTTTGGAGTTTACTTTTTTATGAAATTTAAGAAAGAATACAAGAAGGTATAAAAAGAGGAAGTAATTCCAGTATAAGATTTTCTCGAAATTAGCCAAGTGTAAGTTTTTTTAAGCAGATTTGCCGGCTCAACCCTCACCGACATTTCTAATTGAAGTATAATATCAAAAAAAAACGGCAACCGAATTGACTGCCGTTTTTTTAATAATTATTTTATTTCTTTTAATATTTCCAATAGATAATCCCAAACATTAGCAACCGAACTAATCCTGATCCGTTCGTCAGGCGTATGTACTTTTTCAAGATCCGGACCGAACGAAATCATATCCATTCCTTCGTAATGTTCACCGATAATACCGCATTCCAATCCGGCGTGGATGGCTTTTACTTCAGGCTTACTATTGTATTTTTTTGTGTAAATATCGTTACAAATTTTAAGTAAAGCCGAATCAGGGTTTGGCGCCCATGCCGGATAGCCGTTGCCTTGTTCTACTTGAAATCCGGCTAATTCACCAATTGCTTTAACCTTATCAGATATATCGGCAACCATAGTAGCCGAAGAAGAACGCTGGCTGGTCAGCATTTCGATTCGATCTTCTTTTGTTTCACAAATAGCCATATTAGTAGAAGTTTCAACTAATCCTTTTATAGCATGGCTCATTGAGATAACCCCGTGAGGTATGGTATATAAAAGTCTGATTAATTGGTCTTGAAAAGAAGTCTTGAAAACTTTTTTCACATTATCATGATCTTCCAGGTTAACCATCACATCTTTGTCAATAAATTTCAATTCTTCTTTATAAACAGCGTCGTATTCCACAACCATCTGTTCTAATTCACCGATAGCGGTATTTGGAATAACAATAACCGCTTCGGCGTCGCGCGGTATGGCGTTATGTTTACTACCGCCTTTAATAGACGCAATATGATATTCAAATTTACCGTTTATATGATATAACATACGCGCTAATAACTTAATAGCGTTGCCATAACCTTCATGGATATTTAATCCGGAGTGCCCGCCGAGCAGATTAGATATTTTTAATAAATATGCCGATGTATCCTGAGGCGTCGTTTCCCATTCAATTTTTTTTGTTAAAGTTGTATCTTGACCGCCGGCGCAGCCGATATAAAGCGCGCCTTCTTCTTCGGAATCCAAATTCAAAAGAATCCGCCCGTTTACAAAATCGCTTTTCAATTCAATAGCCCCCGTTAAACCGGTTTCCTCTTCAATCGTAAATAAATATTCCATCGGCGGATGAACGATTGATTTATCTTCCATTAAAGCCAAAGCCATAGCCACAGCGATACCGTTATCAGCTCCAAGCGTAGTCCCATCGGCGGTGATCCATTCGCCGTCCCTTACCAATTTAATCGGGTCTTTGGTAAAATCATGAACAGTATCAGTATTTTTTTCACCTACCATATCCATGTGACCCTGAATAACCACAGCCGGACGGTTTTCCATACCCGGCGTAGCTGGTTGAGCGGCAACGACGTTGCCGACCTCGTCCTTTTTCCAGGAAAGATTATTTCTTTTTGCAACGGAAATGATATATTCTCCCACAGCCTTTTCATTACCTGAACACCGGG
>JAUXGF010000324.1 GCA_030622395.1 Calditrichaceae bacterium | reverse complement strand
GCTTACAAGTTGGCTCAATTTCTCAACGAAACTCAAACCATTTTCCCCGGCACAAACCTGCGTCTCATCTTCAAAACTACCGCACATTCAGTTTGCGAGGGGTAAGGAGTTCTGAGATTAATGAAGAGTGTGGTGGCTTGCCTGCCGATTAACGGGCTGTTATAGAACAACAAGGGGATGAGTTAAAAAGGTTTTTCCCATCTCATTCCACAGGGACCATTTGGGCAAGAGATGGCTCTGGCGCAGCTTTTTTTACCCATCCCTAATATACAAATAGGGAAGGGGAAAGAACCCACCCCTAGCCCCTCCTCCCGACATCGGGATTTCCGCTCCGCTCCAACAAGAGGGGAATTGTATAATTCTAAGTCCCCCTCTATTTTTTTAAAGAGAGGGGGACTTTCCCACAGGGATCCCTTCGGGAAGGGGGTGAGTTGAAAGACTGGTATACAAAGATTTATGAAAAGATAGAATATTAAATGATCTTTGAAAATGTAAATTTTTAGAAAATATACCGTTTTGTAAATGATTTACCAAAATGAATTGCGGTATAACTCTCAATACGAAATGAATAAACAACTATTCATTTCTGTTCGAGTATATAAGGGTAAGGTTTCAATATTTTAGTAATTGCGCTGAGTGAATAATTCGCATGATATAGATTGCATTTTTTTCATTTTTAAAAATTATTCGATAATTACCAATAATTATATGCCTGTATTCTATACCAAGGAATTCTGATTCAGGTATTACAGGACATCGTCCCGGAAATTCTTCGAGGGTATGGATTTTTTCTTCTATTTTGCAAATAAAATTAACGGCATTATCGGGACTATCTTTTGAAATGTATGCATATATCTTTTCCAGATCGCATTCGGCGTTTTTGGTAATTTTAACATTATATTTGGCGGGCACGCTTAAATTCCTCTAAAAAAGATATTGCCGGGCGTGTATTGTTTTCTATAATATCGTTTTCTGCCTCCAATAGAATTTTGGCAATATTCATTGCCTGGCGATGTTTTTCATATACTTGCACATCAAGTATAACAGCGCTGGCTTTACCGTTTACAGTCAAAACAACCGGGCGGCCTGTTTTATGCGCTTGCTCAAGAATTTTCCGCGTATTTTTTTTTAATTCACTTACAGGGTGAATATCTTCCATCAAATTAAGAATCATTTTTATCCCCATAATATATATTATATTTAGGTTTAAATATAGTATTAAATATAAACTATTACAATATTAAATTAGCATATAACAAATCTTTTTCATTATTTAAAATCTGGGAGATATAATACCTAAATTGAGTGGTTCCATGTTCAGGGTTTTGGGTTCAAAGGCTGTAACGTTCTGGTATTATTGGCTGTTAGCGCCTAAAACGGAACTTAGTATTCTTCACCCATTATATGAAAAGCATTTTCCGTATCTCTAAAGTCATAACTCTTTTATATTGAGGTTGCTAGAGACCATCAACCCGGAACATTGAACGCTGAACCACACAACCTGCGTAATATTAACCTAAAACTTCTTGATGATTTAAAAACCAGTCAACCGTTCTTTTTAAGCCTTCATAAACATCGACTTTAACTTCATATCCTAAAAGTTTTTAGCAAGATTAATATCGGCAAGCGAGTGTTTGATATCTCCCGCCCGCGGTTTATCGTGAACAGGATCAACTTTGGCGCCTAACAATTTTTTTAGTTCCACGGCTAATTCAGCCAATGTAATCCTGCCGCCGCAAGCGATATTCATAACATGTCCCGCAGCTTTTGGCGCTTTGCAGGCAAGAAGATTAGCGCTGATTACATTATCAATGTATGTAAAATCCCTGCTTTGCGTTCCATCGCCATATATTACGGGCGGCTGTTCATTTAAAAAAGATTTGATAAATTTAGGGATTACCGCAGAGTAATAGGAATTAGGGTCTTGCCGTCTGCCGAATATATTAAAATAGCGTAAAGCAGCCGTTTCCAATCCATATACTTTATAAAATACCGAGCAATAGTGTTCGGCGGTCAGCTTGTTTACCGCATAAGGAGAGAGGGGATCGGGTTTCATAGTTTCCACTTTTGGCAAGGTCGGCGATTCGCCGTAAGCGGATGACGAGGCTGCATATACAACGCGCTTCACTCCGCTTTCTTTTGCGGCATATAATACATTTAATGTGCCGTTAATATTTACGTCGTTACTTTCCAATGGGGTTTCGATAGAGCGGGGCACCGAAGGCAAAGCGGCTTGATGCAAAACATAATCGATTCCGTCCATGGCTTTTAAAACCGTATTTAAATACCTGATATCGCCTAATACAAAATCGACTTTATCGGCAAACCCGGCGATATTTTCTTTTTTCCCGGTTGAGAAATTATCCAAAATGCGAACATAGTGTCCCTGGTTTACTAAAGCCTCGGCTAAATTTGATCCGATAAATCCGCCGCCGCCGGTTATTAAATAGCGCTCGCTCATATTGTCTCCTTTAAATTCATATTTAAATTAAAGCTGATTATAAATATTTGTAACATTTTTGCCTATGTCAAGAATTGGAGTGATGGAGTGTTGGAGTAATGGAGTGGTGTTTAAATGGTTACATTCTATCCCTATTACAGACATTCTATTCTTTAAAGACCTCAAAGGTTTGGGAAAACCTTTGAGGTCTTTTCCATTACTCCATTACTCCAACACTCCACTTCTTCTCCGCTTCGAAGCATTTTTAAGTATAAAGCTCTCTTTCAACTAATTCGCAAATAATATGCCCGATTGTGATGTGACCTTCCTGGATATGCTGTACGTTAGAGGAAGGTATAATAATTTTTATATCGAAAAAATCTATCGCTTTACCGCCGTCGCCGCCTAAAAAAGCAATGGCTCTTAATCCGATTTGTTTGGCTTTAATAGCGGCGCGTAAAACATTTTCAGAATTACCGCTGGTGGTGACGCCGATAAAAACATCATTTTTACGACCGAGCGCTTCGACCTGTCTGGCAAAAACATTATCAAAACCGATATCATTTGCGGCGGCGGTTAAAAGAGATGTGTCTGTAGTAAGGGCGATCGCCGGTAAAGCCGGACGCACAATATCATGGCTTAAGCGGACTACGAATTCAGCGGCAATATGTTGAGCGTCGGCAGCGCTGCCCCCGTTGCCACAAATTAAAAGTTTGCCGTTATTTTTAAAACAGGCAACGATTTCCCGCGCTGCTTCCGAAATATTCTGAGTGCAGTTTTCTATAATACGTTCTTTTGTTTTAGCGCTTTCACGCAGATGTTTGCTGATAACTTTTATATAATCCATTTTAAAAACTTATGATTGATGAATTGCAGAGGCAAAAGATTTTAATAAATTTATATCATTATTTTGTTCGAGAATGTTTCCGGTAACAATAAAGGACGCGCCGGCAGCCACTTTTTTAGCCGCTTCTTCCGGAGTGCGGATGCCCCCGCCGACAATAAGCGGCGTATCAACAGTTTTAGAAACAGTATAAATCATTTCTTCCGGTACGGAATGATCGGCGCCGCTTCCGCCCTCCAGATAAATTAATTTAAATCCCATATATTTTGCCGCTAGCGCATGAGCTGCGGCAATTTCCGGTTTATGACGAGGAAGTGGTATAGTGCCGCTCATAAATTCCGCTGACGTCGCTCTGCCGGATTCCACTAACAGGTATGCAGTAGAAATGGCTTCTAATTGCAGACGATGAATAATCGGGGAGGCAATTACCTGGCTTCCGATAATGTGGTGGGAATTCCTGCCGCTTAATAGCGATAGAAAAAGAATCGCGTCAGCCTGAGCGGATATCTGGTGAACTCCGCCGGGAAAAATAATAACCGGACAGTCGGCGCTGTGCTTTTTAAATATTTTCAGATAAGCGTCAAAATCCGGCGTTAATAACAAACTGCCGCCGATTAAAAAAGCGTCGATTTTTGCTTCAACAGCCGATTCGAGAAACTTTGGCAGAGATTCTTCAGGTGTTTTATCGGGATCGATTAAAACAAAGTATCCGGCTTTATGATGGGTTTTACAATTAAGCAGCTTTTCAAATACTGTCATTTATAACCTTGATTTTTAAATGAATAATTAAAAAAATACTAAAGTACAATGATAAAATCAAGAAGTCGGAAGAAGTTGGAGTATATGGAGTGATGGAGTGTTGGAATGATGGAGTTATGGAAGAATGGATTATTGAATTGATGAATTGATGGAAGAAATGGAATGATGGTTAAATGGTTACATTCTATCCCTATCAAAGACATTCCATTCTTTAAAGACCTCAAAGGTTTGGGAAAACCTTTGAGGTCTCTTCCATCACTCCATTTCTTTCATTAATTCAGCTCTTCTCTTTGGGC
>JAUXGF010000451.1 GCA_030622395.1 Calditrichaceae bacterium | reverse complement strand
CTTAGAAAAAGGGGTCGTGCCTGCCGTCAGGCATGGGTTAGGGGGTTGTAAAAATGCAAACCCACCCCTGCTTGCATCCCGATATTTCGGGGTAACCCCTCCTCCCGACATCGGGATTTCCGCTTCGCTCCAACAAGAGGGGAATCGCAGAATCCAAGTCCCGAAAATTCGGGATTAGTGGGTGAGTCGTAAAACTTTTCCCGTCCCACAGGGATCCCTTCGGGGTGGCGCATAGAAGGTTTATTCCAAATCAAAATAATAATTTTCTTCTTCTTTAATTAAGTCAAGCAGTTGGTCTTTTGTTTTACTTCTTAAAATTTTTTTCCGCAAATCTTCGTTGCTCATTAAACGTGAAATCCGGCTTAATAATTTAATATGTAAACCGGGATTGTTTTCCGGGCCGACAAGAAGGAATATAATTTTTACATTTTTCTTGTCGATAGATTCAAAATCAATACCTTCTTTATGAATCCCCAGCGCCACAGAAAAATTAGGACAGGAGCTGTCTTTGCAATGGGGGATGGCAATGCCATTACCCACTCCGGTGGTCATTATTTTTTCACGTTCCAAAACAGCGTTATAAGCTTGATCCAAATCCGAAATTAAATTATTATTGAATAATAAGCTGATTAAGCTTTTAATACAATCATTGCGGTTTTTAGATTTTAGCGGCGTTTGAATGTGTTCATTTAATAAAATATCCGTTAGGCGCATTTTTCCTCCCTTATTTATTTTACTAAATTTAGATAAATATATAAAAGATGCCAATACTTTTATTAATTGATTGACAAAAATTTGTCAATTATATAAATTTTAGTTTATATTTTGGAGGAAAAATGCAAATAAATGATTTTTTATCTGTAGAATACGTTTCTGCAGATCTGAAAGGCGAAACAAAATTTCAAATTATTGAAGAGTTATTAAACTTGTTAAGCGCCAACAAAAAAATAATTGCTCTTGAAATTGCCTTACAGGATGTTCTTGCCCGTGAAGGATATTTGAGTACGGGATTAGAAAAGGGGCTGGCTATTCCCCACGCTAAAACCGACGGAGTGAGCGGTTTAGTAATTGCTTTTGGATTAAAAAAGGAAGGCGTTGATTTTGAGTCGTTAGACGGAAAGCCGGCAAAACTAATCTTTTTGGTTCTCTCTCCCAGGGATACATCCGGTCCTCATATCCAGGCTTTGGCTATTATCTCGCGTAATTTAAAAGACCGCGCTAAGCGTGAAGAATTGCTAAAAGCAAATTCTGCGCAGGAAATTATGGATATAATTAAAAATGATTTCACATCTCAATAAAATCAATTTATGAAATTAGAAAAAATTTTTAAACCTTACCTGCAGGCTATTGATAAGGAAATCAATCGAATTGACGGCGATGAACGGGTAACGATTTTCTATGAGCCGATAAACTATGTATTATCCCTGAAAGGTAAGCGCATTCGTCCTTTATTGCTGGTTCTCTCAGCCGCAGCCTTAGGCGCTAAACCGCAAGACGCTTATTGCTGCGCCGCCGCCGTGGAACTGCTGCATAATTTTACCCTGGTGCATGATGATATTATGGATAATGATTCCACACGACGCGGACAGCCCACTGTTCATGTAAAATGGGATGTGTCCACGGCTATCCTGTCCGGCGACGGTTTAATGGGCTTTGCTTTTAAAAAATTACTTCGGGCTCGTCGCGGCGATATTCGCGCTATGGCAAGCTGTTTTACAAATACAATGATCGTCATCTGTGAAGGACAGGGGCTGGACAAGATGTTTGAAGATTCTGATAAAATCACTGTTGATGATTATTTAGATATGATATCACGCAAAACAGCGGTTTTAATTGAACTTTCATGCCAATTAGGCGGTATGGTTGCCTGCGGCAGTGATCAACAGACAGCGGCTTTGCGCAATTTTGGCTATGCCCTGGGCATGGGCTTTCAGATTCAGGATGATTTACTGGACGTTATGGCTGATGAAGCGCTCTTGGGCAAAAAAGTCGGCAGCGATCTGACCATGAATAAGCAGACTATTTTAACTATCTTATTACGCAATAAAAAGGTAAATAAAGATTTTAGTAATTTAAGCGTGCAAGATTTCCGCAGGCTGCTGAAAGAAACGAATGTTCTGCAAGAAGTTACCGATATGTATGAATCATACTTTGAAACCGCTTATAAAAATTTAGCGCAATTACCTCAAAATAAGGAACTCCGTCTCCTAAAATGCTTAACCGATTATATAAAAAACAGGGAATGGTAAAATACATTCTATTCATAATCGTTTTTTCCCTATTAACTGCCTGTACGGGAACCCATACTAATTATCATGACCGCTTTAAAGGGGAAGATGAGCGGCAGATAAAGCAAAAGCTGCTTACGGTTTCCCTGAAATGGTTGAATACGCCTTACCGTTACGGCGGAACGGACAGTTCCGGTATCGACTGCTCGTCGTTAACTCAGCATATATTTAAAGAAACTTTCCATATAAGTTTGCCGCGCACCGCTTCTCAACAGATGGCTGGCGGCAAATTTGTCCGCATGCCCTGGTTAAAACCCGGCGACCTTGTGTTTTTCAAAAACATACGCGGCGCTGGCGCAGATCATGTAGGCGTCTATTTAGGCGGTCGGGAATTTATACACGTTTCCAGCAAAAAAGGCGTAATCATCTCTGATTTATCCTCTTCCCATTATAAAAAACGTTTTGTCTCAGCCCGCCGCTATTTACCCTGACCCGCGATATGATCAATGATTGTCATTATGGCTTCCCGCGTTTCCGCCGGCATTAAAGCGATTTTTTTGGCAAGCGACCATTCAGCGTCATAGCTGTGTTCCGATTCGTTAACCTGCCTGGCTGAATTATCGTTG
>JAUXGF010000195.1 GCA_030622395.1 Calditrichaceae bacterium | reverse complement strand
GAGACAATAATTGAGGAATGGAGTGGAAGTATTAAAAAAGAAGCTATTGCCGTGTCTATAAGACTTGCTAATCAAGCTTTTCTAGAACATTCGGATGAATATACTCTTGAACATGAAACCGCCATATGATAATAATTGATGAAAATTTTCCTGAGAGTCAACGACAACTACTATTAAGTTGGCGGATTAATATTCGTCAAATAGGAATAGAAGTTGGTCGAGAAGGACTGCAGGACGATGAAATAATTTCACTTTTGATAAAATATAAAAATCCTACATTCTTTTCATTGGATTTGGACTTTTATAATAGAAAACTATGCCATACGAAATATTGTTTAGCTTTTCTTGATTTAGGGCAATATGAATCAGCAATATTTATGCGTCGTTTTCTTCGTAATAAAAATTTTGATAGTCAAAAGAAACGTATGGGGAAAGTTATTAAGGTTTCTCATTCTGGACTTTTAGTTTGGAATATAAATGCTGAAATTCCACAAAAAATTACTGGTAAGTGATATTTTTTATGTATTTTTTTCATAATAATTATATTTTGGAATGTCAGGCATAAAGCATGCAAGCGATACCAAACGCGCCGCGTTGGTGTCGGGTTCTTGGCTATATTCATTTTGCCGTAGCAAGCAAATTATTTAACTTAGGTTTGGTGCGCCTGATGCTTAGCCGTTATCCCGCTGTTTAGGATTACTCCGGTGCGGGAACAAATTTTGTGTATTTGTTTTTAATAAATAGTAAATGATTTTTTTTGAGAATTTATAATTTTAAAGCAATGAGATGAGGAGATTTAATAAAATGTTAAATAAAGAATTTTTATTAAAAATAGGATTGGCGGAAATGCTTAAAGGGGGAGTCATTATGGATGTGACTAATTCGGAGCAGGCAAAGATTGCCGAAGACGCCGGAGCGGTTGCCGTAATGGCTTTGGAACGCATTCCCGCTGATATCAGGGCGGACGGCGGCGTAGCCCGCATGTCTAATCCTAAAATGATTAAAGAAATTCAAAGCGTCGTATCGATTCCTGTAATGGCGAAATGCCGCATCGGGCATTTTGCCGAGGCTCAGGTTTTACAAACGCTTGGAGTTGACTTTATCGATGAAAGCGAAGTGTTAACTCCCGCTGATGAGTCGAATCATATCTGGAAGCATGATTTCAAGGTTCCGTTTGTCTGCGGATGCCGTGATATAGGCGAAGCTTTGCGACGTATTGCGGAAGGCGCGGCATTGATCCGTACAAAAGGCGAAGCAGGCTCCGGGAATATTGTTGAAGCGGTGCGCCACATGCGGGCTGTGCAGGGCGAAATCAGACGCATCCAAACGCTTGCCAGCGCTGAATTAACAAGCTATGCTAAAAATATCGGCGCTCCTGTGGAATTGGTTCAATATGTAAAAGAAAACGGAAAACTGCCTGTGCTGAACTTTTCCGCAGGCGGGATTGCCACACCGGCTGACGCTTCGCTAATGATGCAGTTAGGCGCTGAGACTAATTTTGTAGGATCCGGTATTTTTAAATCACAGGACCCGGCGGCCCGCGCTAAAGCTATTGTTATGGCTACAACGAATTTTAATGATCCTGATATGGTCGCTAAAGCCAGCGAAGGTCTGGGCGACGCTATGCCGGGATTAGAAATGAGCTCTATACCCGAAGAAGAAATGCTGCACAAGAGAGGCTGGTAATTGGGATTGAAAATTGGAATTCTGGCTTTACAAGGCGACTATCACAAACATGGACAAGCTGTAACGAAGCTGGGATACGAGCCGGTTTTTGTCAAAGACAATCAAACTTTAAACCAATGTGATAAATTGATTATCCCCGGCGGCGAGTCAACTACTTTTCTCTATTTAATTGACAAGTTAGAATTGAGGCCCGCTCTGTTAGAATTTGGCAGGGAAAAAGCAATTATGGGCACTTGCGCCGGTTTGATTACATTGGCTGCGGAAGTAAAACAATCCCCCTATAAAACCCTTGGGCTGATCGACATAAAAGTTTATCGCAACGCTTATGGCAGGCAGATTGATTCTTTTGTTGATACGGTAGAATTATATTTTAATGACACGCCGATTTCTTTTGAAGGCGTATTTATACGCGCCCCCAAAATCGAATCCTGCGCGCACGGAATAAAAAAATTAGGATTTCACAAAAACGATACAGTTGTTGCCGCTAATGAAAATATCTTGGTAACTACTTTCCATCCCGAATTGACTGACGATTTGCGGGTGCATCAATATTTTATTGAAAAAATTGGATTGTAGGGGCGAAGCATTTCCGGCAATATATTCTTTTTCCCCCTCGTATCAGAGTTAAGCGCAGCGGTCTCTGATAGGTGGTGATGTTGGCAGCAATGCATCGCCCATATTCATTAAGATATTCCCTTTTTATGTTCTAATCGCTTGCATTATTTTTTATAAATTTGTAATCTTATTAATATTTTTAAGTTTCAAATATTTAATATGAAGCGAAAACATATTGAGAATATAATTAAAGATAAGCATCCTTACGAAACCCCTGAGATCATGTCATTTAATATTAAGCAAGGATTGCCGGAATATTTTAATTGGGTTACTCAAACGATAAAGGAAAATTATGAGCAGTGACATTAATATAATTCTAAATGATAATCGATCCGGCTCGTTAACCATTACAAAAAGGGCTTTGGACCTATATCGCAGTATATTTAAAGAAGCAAAGTCCGGTTCAGATGATTTAGAAACTATTTACAAAAATCTGCAAAACGCTTCGAGAACTTTAATTAAACATCAACCGAATATGGTATTATTGAGAAGAACCAGTAATAATTTACTTATATACTTTAAACGCTTATTGAAATCGGATAAAGAACCCGCCTATATTTTGGATACAGTAGAGAAGAAGATTAATATTATTGAACAGGATATAGATAGTAGGGTAGATAAAATAGCGCATGACGGATCAAGGCTTATCACAAATTTTAACAAAGTTATGACTTTCAGCAACAGTACTGTTGTAAAAAAATTATTTTTAGCGGCGGCAGCGCAGAAAAAGCGTTTTGAAGTTTACTGTTTAAAAAGTCATCCGCCTGACGAAGGAGTCGATTTAGCTGAATTTTTAATAGATAAAGGTATTAAAACAACATTGATTTCTGATACGGAAGCGGGTATTTTTATGTCCGATATGAATATGGTTATGTTAGGCGCCGATAGATTGTTTGAGAATGGTTTTGTTAATAAAACAGGCACCTTACCTTTATGTTTAACGGCTAAGTTTTTTAGCATACCGGTCTATTTGGCGGTAGAAACGGCTAAAATATTATCTGAAAGCGAACGCGCTATAAAGCAGACTCCTCAACAGAATTCAGAAATTTACCAGGGTAAAAAAAACAAATTGTCTGTGAAAAACATCTATTTTGAAAAAATCCCTTTGGACTTTGTGCATAAAGTGATTAGTGATGAAGGAGTTTTTGAAACGTATGAATTTATTAATTGGTATTTAAAGGAGTAAGAATATGTTGTCAGGCGCTTTTGTCGCAGAGATAACTTCTAAAAATCAAATAGAAATGCCCTCTGAAGTTATTAATGGTTTGCATCTCAGCGAGGGAGATAAAGTGGAAGTTTCGATTAAGAAAATCCGGTCCAGACGATTAGATATTAAAATTTCAAAAAACCCGTTAATAAAATTGTTAAATATGACTGAGGAGCACCCTGATAAATGAAAATTATGACCTGTTTTATTGATACTTCTGCCTGGATAGCAATCATCGACAAACGTAATGGCAATCACAAACAAGCCCGGCTGTATTTTGAGCAGTTGCTGGAAAATAACATAAAAATAGTTACCAATAATACGGCAATAGATGAGGCGGTGAACCAACTAAAAAAACATGTAGGCAGCGAAGACGCTAAAATATTTTCTAAAGTGATTGAGGATAGTATTTTAACGGTTAAGTTACGAATGGATTGGATTTCAAGACGCATACGCAAAAACGGAATAATTCAATATATAAAATCTAACGATCCTGATTTGGATCTTAGACATTTTTTTATTTATGAAACAATTAAACGTAAAAAAGTAGACATTATCTTTTCATTTGATAATAAACTAAAAAGCTTTGGGTTTCCCCTTATGCCTCGGGATATTTAATAATCAATGAGCGCATTATTTTATAATCATTTTAAGATTGAAACGGCAAAAGCCATTATCTTTTTTGGGGATTGCGCAAAATCCGGGTTGATTCATCTTTTAGCAAAAGAGACTGTTGAATCCGGTAAACAAGCTTTGATTGCCTCACTTAAACCCTCGATTTACCCAATAGAAGGTAAAGTGTCGATAACCGATGAAACTTCTCTCTTGATGAATCTGATTCATGATGAAAAGCCATGCGTTACTTATCTGGCGCGAAAAGTCGATAATGATTTACTAATACCTTTCCCGAAAAAAGATTTGACCATCCTTTTTAAAAAATTACAAAAAGACGATAAATTGTTTATTGAAGCAAATATTGACGACATAGAACCGCTTCAAAAAATCTCTTTCTTAAAAGAATCAATTATTGTATGCACAGTCAATTTTAATACGCTAAGAGATGAGTTGCTTAAAGTGTTCCCTAAAGAATTTACCGATACCAAGAAATCGTCATTGCAGTTTGTGGCTGACCGGATAAGAAAATCAATCAAAAAAACATGCCCGCCTTATAGGTTGTTGAAATCAAATTGTGAAAAGATTTGTTTTATAAATCAGGTGAATAATTTGTTTGATGAAAATATGGTTGTCTCGACAGCGGTAAATTTGAAGAAAGTTACTCAAAGTATAATACTTTTTGGCAATATAAATAATTATCAAATAAGAGGAGTTTGATGGGCGCTGAGACGGTGTTAATTACCGGTTGCAGTGATTTGGGGACTGCCTGCGCTTTAAGACTTTTTCGCGCCGGTTTCAGGATCATTTTAATTGAATATGACCGTCCGCTGGATATTTATCATACACGTACTTTTGGCGCCGCCGCATATTCCGGCTGTAAAACAATCGAAAAAATTACCGCCCGGACTATCGCTAATGCTGTTGAGATCGGCAATATAGAACCTGAAGCCTCGTTGCATCACTTTATTTCTTTCCAATCAGCCAACCGTGAAATTTCGCTTTTAAGTCAATCGGATAGTTCAATATTATCTGAAATTAACATCGATTATACGCTCATCGCCAATCCTGAATTATATAAATCAATAAAAGAAAACCTGCCTGAAAGCAAGTTGATCGGATTTTCATCATTGCAGTCTTTGATGGATTGCAGAGGCGGCTATATAGTTTCTGATGAAGCGCCCTATTTCGGCAGGGTTATCTATCCTTTTCTTGATGATGAATTTATTAAACCTGATACTAAAAACAGGCGGAAAGAAACATTGTTGCAAGTAAAGGCGCCTATCGAAGGAGTTTTTACGGCGAGTAAAACTGTGAGTGATAGAGTTAATAAGAAAGAGGAAATAGGGAAGATTGGCGATATGCCTATTCTTGCGCCGGTTGACGGGCAGATAAGCGGTATGTTGAACAGCGGGATAATAATCACCGCTGAAACTGTATTTGCCGAAATTGATTTTTCTGGAGGAGTGAAGGACGTGAATATCATTTCTAAAGAGAATTTTTGTTTAGCCGGCGCGGTATTAGAGGCGGTTTTATATGAAAGTAGAATGCCACGAAGACACCACCCGATTAATCGGGATGCAAGCAAAGACACGAAGAAATAATTAATTCCCCCCCCCCTCGTATCAGAGTTAAGCGTAGCGGTCTCTGATACGTCGCGACGTTGCCTGAAATGCTTCGCCCCTACGTCCTATTCTTACAATATCGTTAACAGGAATGCATCGCCCCTACACATTTTCAGAAAAATATTTAATTTGTTAACAGATACAACTCCTTTTATTAATGAAATTTCACAATAAGAAATCGTATGATTCTTGAATTTATTAAAAATATTAATTAACTTAAAAAATTAAAGAATTTCTATCTATTTAGTGTCTGAACGAAAAAGCGCTTTTTTGTCATTTCGAATCCCGATTTATCGGGTGAGAAATCTTT
>JAUXGF010000380.1 GCA_030622395.1 Calditrichaceae bacterium | reverse complement strand
CTGTTAAATAAAAAATTAATGTGATTGGAAAATGCGCAAACATATTATTTAACGGGGTAAATTAATGGAAATGATACCGGGTACCGATTACCGGTTACTGATTACCGATTACTGGATGCGGGGATGATCAAGTTTCTTTATCCAGTATCCAGTACCTATTTTAAGAATACTCTTTAATATTGGCAAAAACTTTTACTTTAATCATTGAATCAGCGGCAAAAGGAATATTGTTTATTTGCCTTTACTTTCATTTCCATTATCACCAGGCAGAGTAAAATAAAGCGTTGAGCCGCCTTCGCGGTTGTTATAAGCGCCGATCTGTCCCTTATGCGCCTTTACGATAAGCTTAGAGATATAAAGACCTAAACCAAAGCCTTTATGAGATTGTTTTCTTTCATGTATTTGAAAGTATTTATCAAAAATGTAATTAATGTTCTTAACCGGCAGCCCCTCGCCTGAATCTATAATGCGGAAACGAAGCATAGGGAGATGTGAAGAGCTTTTTACATATTCCACTACAATCCGTACTGTTCCGTTTTCCGGACTGTATTTAATGGCATTAGTAAGCAAATTTGTTAAGACACGTTGAACAGCTCTGCCGTCGGCGACTATGTCCGGCAGGTTCGACGTAATCTGCGGTATAAATTTTATATTTTTTTTATCCGCCTGAACCCAAAGCGTGCGCAATGTTTCATCCAATAATTCTTTTAAGCGCACCTTGGCTTTTACCATTTCAAATTGTTTGTTTTCGAACTGATCGATCAGATTAAGTTCCTCTACTAAATCTGTAATGTTGTCCCCTAAGGAAATTGCATTTAATAAAATCTGACGCTGACCTTCATTAACCTCTCCGAAAATTTCTTTTTCTAAAAGTTCAAGGTAACCTATAACGCTTTGCATAGGAGACCGTAAATCATGTAAAAGCATTGCTGATAATTCAGATTGATTTTTTTGCTTTTTGACAATATTGAAAATACTGGTAAAATAACATTCTATGACCCCGGCGCCGCTTAAAATTTTATCGCCCAGAAGAAAATCAAAGTCAATATTTTTGAACTCTAAAGGTTGACCGATAAAACAGGTAGTTGTTTGTTTTAATTCATCTGATATAGAATCAACTGCTTCTTCAACATTAGAAGTATTTCCCGGGAAACAAATAAACAGATCGAAAAACATTCCTTTAAAAGCGGCTTTTAACTCTTCATTGGTAGAAACCAAATGTATATAGGCGTCCCATTGCTGAATGATGTTAAGGATTTTTGATGTAAGTTTTGATTTTTTATTAAAAAATAAAATATTAGGTTTATCCAATTCCACTGCTATAATCCTTTAAATTCCGGTTTTCGCTTTTCTAAAAAGGCTCTTGTGCCCTCCTTCATATCTTCAGTGGCGCAAGCCATCCCGAAATGATCGGCTTCTATTGATAAGCCTTCTTCTAATGTGCCGTTTAATCCACGATGAACAGTTTCCAAAATATATTTAACTGCAACCGGACCTTTTGTTAGAATCTGTTTAAGCGTTTTTTTACCGGTATCGAGCAGCTCCTCAGAAGGAACAACTTTGTTCACAAGACCAATTTCATAAGCGCGTTGTGCGGAAATTATATCCGCCGTTAAAAGATATTCTAAAGCCAGGCTTCTGCCGATCAATCTTGGCAAACGCTGCGTACCTCCATAACCGGGGATTAATCCAAGATTAACTTCCGGCTGTCCGAATTTTGAACGATCGCTGGCAAAACGCAAATGACAAGCCATTGTCAGTTCGCAGCCTCCGCCTAAGGCATAGCCGTCAATCAGGGCAATAACAGGTTTCCCTAAATTTTCAATTAAACTAAAAACCCCCTGACCTAATTTAGAAAATTCAACGCCCTTTTCTAATGAAAGATCTTGTATTTCTTCAATATCCGCGCCGGCTACAAAAGCCTTATCGCCGGACCCTGTAATTAGCAATCCTCTAATTGAACCGTCTTGTTGAATTTTTAGCAGTACATCGTTTAGTTCAAGGAAGGTTGCCGTATTTAAGGCGTTTAATTTTTCCTGTCTGTTAATTGTAATTACGGCGATAGAATCTTCAGTTTCAAAGAGTAAGTTTTGATATGCCATTAAGCCTCCAAACAAATCTATAACAATTTAAGCGGGATAATTAATTAGTGCCTGAACGAAAACTAGCCAAAACTGTCATTTCGATCCCGATTTATAACGCCAGCGGGTGCATCCGCAAACCGGCGCGATCGGGAGAGAAATCTTACAACACTTGGGATTATTGAAGTTACAGATTTATCCCTTCGCTCGCGCCGTAAGGCGTCCCTTGTGGGAAAATAACAAAAAAGCGCTTTTTCATTCAGGTACTAATCAATAATAAAAAGCAATTTAAATTAACAAATATGATTTTAAAATTCCAATAAAAATATTTTCCATCCGATCAAATCAGCAGCCGCACATTCACGGCTTTATCGCCTTTCATATCGCTGCGAATATCAAATTTAACTTTCTGTCCCTCAACCAATCTTTTACCGCGGGCAGACGGATGCAGATCGCTTACGTTTACAAAAAGATCATCGCCGTCATCTGTTACGATAAATCCAAAACTTTTCTGTGTATCCCACATTTTTACAACGCCTGTTTGCATAAGTTCACCATAATTTAAATCTATCTTCCATAGTTAATTTATCTGAATATTTTCCCAAAAACTTTTCCACGTTTTGCCAATGTTTATCTTTTTTTTCTTGTGGAACTTCTTTTATATATTCTAACGCCTTATCATATTGTCCGTCCATATAACTATAAAACGCCTTTTGCAGACTCCCTTTCAAATTTATAATATCCGTTTTACGTAAAGATTTATCCAGCATTTCCCGGGCTTTGACCAATTCATTTTTTTGAGCATAGTAAAAAGCAAGTTCTTCA
The DNA here is from genome assembly GCA_030622395.1 of Calditrichaceae bacterium. GTDB lineage: Bacteria > Calditrichota > Calditrichia > Calditrichales > Calditrichaceae > JAUXGF01. Next base: position 761 of record JAUXGF010000380.1, on the reverse strand, counting down.
TAGATTGTTTGAATCACATCGTGCCGGTTAGTCCAATATTTCAAAGCCTTTTTTAGTGAATTGACCTTAGCTTCCTCATCATTCAAACGCTGATCCACCAAGCTTTTTTTATAGTATAAATCAAAATAATATTTTCTGGATACTTTTTGTTCCATATTTTTCAATCTATTTTTTAACTGTTTGATTTGGCGGGCGGCTTCTTTCCAATCCCGCTTAAAAATACTTGAATCCAGAGCGGCGAAAAAGCGTTGTTTTTTGATAATAAAAATACGCTGCTTAATTCTTTGATATTCCGTAGTATCGGAAAATTCCTTTCCAAATTCCTGATTTAAGAGCTGCATGGCTAAATCATATTTCTTTTGATCAATGTATTGATCGGCTTGCGCAAGATCGGCTTTTTTATCCGAACAGCTTACCAATGACAAGCTTAAAGCAATTAAAAAATGAAATAATAGTATTAAATATTTTAGGTTCAATCTGTTCATAACTTCTGTTTCTTAATTATGTTTTTTCATTTAGCGCTGGAAAATCTCTCTTTATGAAAAAGCTGACGGTTCAGCCTATGTGAAGAATCCCGAATTATCGGGATGCCTGTTTTGTGGCTGTGTTGTGGCTGGGGTTGTAAAATGCAAACCCACCCCTAACCCCTCCCAAGAGGGGAATTTCAGATCCCAAGTCCTGAACTGTCGGGATTCTTCATCAATCCATAACTCCAATTCTTCCCCATTCTTCCACCATTCCATTCTTCCCATTACTCCAAT
>JAUXGF010000049.1 GCA_030622395.1 Calditrichaceae bacterium | reverse complement strand
CTAAGACCGCTTGGCCTCCCGACTTTGGGAGGGATTAGGAGTGGGTTTGTCTTTATTACAAATACGTCCGACAATAACTGCGGTTTTACCAAATCAAATCTTAAATATTAATTCCAGATAATTCGGCGCATGCCATAAACGCCGCAATTCCAGCAGCGCAGGATAATCTTCTACTGTAATATGCTGTTTGTTTAGTTTAATATATCGTTCTACCGTTACTTTATTTTTATCCCGCATTATTTTAATTTTCAAACTGCCGGCTGCATTATCTTTGTTAATATTTACCGCAGGGCTGACTAATTGCATCCCATCCGCTAAAGTTATAGTAAAATTAATTTTTTCGATTATAGAAAAAGGCAGTTTAAACGGCGTTGCTCGATGAATTGACAACGGCGGCAGGCGCCAGCTTTTAATGCCTTGCGGATTTTCAGGGATCTTCCAGAACAGATAATTATCTTGTTCTTTAAACGGCTCTTCAATTTTAACGGACGCCTCAGCTTCAAATATTTCCTCTGCTAATTGAATAATCTGTGTATTATCGACAACCGCGCCGGGTAAAACGCTTGTTATTAGATTTTTTATTCCATTTTTATTTTGCAATAATTCAAAGTAGGGATTGGCGGCGCCATGCAGTTGGATGTTTAATTTGCCTGCAATATTCTTAGCGTCTTCGATTTTTAAAACCCCGTTTAACGCACATTGATTTTCATTTGCCGGGATTTCCGCAAAAGTATTAAACGTTACTTTTCCTTTGTCGAGTATAGCCGCTGTTTTATTATTAAGTGAATATTTTAAATTTTGTTTGACAGGATGATCTACGCTCAAAAAAATCGGATTTTTATCTACCGGACTTACCATAACCGCCGCTTGATTAAATGATTGTAAAACAGGGATACTTTCAAGATAACCGGAATTGCCGGCAATAAGAACCGGCTGCGCGGAAATACCTGCTAAGCGCAGCAATTCAGCAAATAAAACTGCTTTTTCAAAAACCGTTCCTCCATTTGACTGCCATACTTCCTGCGGCGTCCGGCAGCGAAATCCAATAACAGCCGGGGCGATAGGAAATGTCGCTGTTTCCTGCGCAATCTTTTTTTGCAAAGCTAATATGAAATCCATATCCGAAACGCCCTCGTCCCGCATCTTTTTAACCATGCCAGCCAGTTCTTTATTTTCCGTTTTTTTAAATGCTTCTTGATTGGTTATATGCTGAAAAGCCTCCTGTTGGTTTTCGATTGTACTGAAAACAAGATGGGGCGCAAAATCACTGTGCGGCGGCTGTTGTCTTTCAGCGGGCAAAGCCGGGAGATTAGTAAACTTCCATTCAAATATTTTATATCCGTTTTCCTGACGTTCCTGCGGTTTTACATTGCTGTTTAAAAGCTTATAGCGCAGAGTTTTGCCCGCCGGAATACGAATCCTGATAGTTAAATCATTTATAGGTGAATTTAAAGCTAATATTTCATCGCCCATCAAACCCGGCAGAAAACCGGATTGTGTTTCGAGCCGGTAATCCAAATCAATAACGGCGTTGCGCTCTAATCCTGTATGCGAAATAATCATCTCGCGCAAGTGATTGTAAGCCGGCGCGTTTTCGGCAATACGGGGAAGCGCTTTGTTAAAAGCATTCGGCGGGGCGGGAACTTTTTTCCCATCCGCCATCGTTGTTTCGCTTCGTTCAATTTCAAGCTTCTGGAAAAGCGTATCATATACAATAAAAGTCTCCCCGTAACTGCGGGTGAAAGCAAGATAAGTAAGCAGCTTTATTTGATGGGAATGATGATAAGTTACCGCGCCGTCGTCATGTAAGCGATATTCTTTTACCATCTTTAAATAAACTGCGTCCGCTTCAGATTCTCCGGCGGATAAAGCATAACAACAGGAAAATAAAATAATCAATACAATCGTTAAAAATAATTTATTTCTAATCATCGTTGGTTTCTCCACAGGTTAGCGTTTCAGGATAATTTTTTCTTCAGCCAGTTTTTTTTGCGCTAAAATCGCTTGACGGTAAGACTGCCAATCATCAGGCTGGTATATCCGTTTTTTAAGAGCGATTTTTTCGGTGAGGTTCAGCGTCCTGCCTTTTAGATTGTAGCCGCCGCTGAAATCGGCGCCGCTGCCCTTTACCGTTTCTACTTGCGGGATATAAACGGCTTTCTTATACTTTGGCAGTTTAATTTTTTCTTTTAGTTCGATTAGCTTAGAACAGCGCGTGCGGAAAGTGTATTTACGTTTTTCCAAATCTGTATTTACAAAAAAATGTCTGTTGAAATATCTATGGTTGAATATATTCGAAGCAACCAGCGGCGTAAAAATGATTTCATTATCTGTTATACCTGCAAAATTAGGGATACGAAATTTAATTATTATTTTGATTGGATTGCTGTAATCATAAGGATCGCCGTAATCGACATGCTCTATTTCCATCAATGGAAAAGATTGCAGCAATGTCATTTCAATAGACGGCAGCCATAGTGATTTGAATTGGCGGATAAATACACGGCGTATCATAGCGTCTGTTTGCCCTTCTGCTTCTAAGGTGAACTTACCTTTTAAAGTTCCGTCTGATTGGATTTCCGAATTTCCGGAAATTCTATAATAATGATTTTCAGGCGGCGAAAGAGGCGTGGTTGCCAGATCGGATCCTTCAGGCGGGCCCATCAGGTACTGTTGCTGCTGCTCGGCGCTTGACCACAGTTCGCGGACAAAGGGCACCCAGGTCGGATCCAATAAATGATATTTCCCGTCAGCTAATTTTACAATTGTTACGCTGTGATTAAATTGATCCGCCGGGATATAATCGATACGCGATCCGGCCATAGTCATAGCCGCGTACGATTCAAATCCTGCGGCGCGCAGCATGGTGATCAGCATGCCTGCTTTATCCTTGCAAACTCCGCTGCGGTCGCGGAAAGTCATTTCACCTTTATGCAAAGTATAGCCCTCGCCGGGCCCCATGTTCAGCCCGGAATAACGGATTTCATCCGCTGCCCAGTGTGTTAAGCGGCTGATTTTTTCGTACTCTGTTTTGGCGCCTTTTAGAATTTCATCTACTTTTTGTTTGATTTCCGGGGTAAATTCAAAACTGCCGTAATCTTCATTAACGCCATAGAACCATTTAGACTTAGCGTACCAATCTGGGCTTGTTGATAAAAGCAGTTTGGGCGCTTCATCCGACGTCGCTGCCATATCTGTTTCTCGTTTAAAAGGCTGGATATCTGTTTTTGTAAAAGTATAGACTGTTTTATCATTTTTAAAATGAATTGAAGAACGCGCTTCACCATTGTAAAATTCATACTGAAGCGGTTTGTCGTTTGGCATGTAAACCCGGTAAACTTTTTCTTTTACCGGATCGCCGCTCCAAAATTTTACAATGTCATAATAATGACCGCGCATTGGCGGAATATAGCGTTCGTCTTCATCCTCACCGGTAAGCAGGGCATAGGTAAAACCCTTGCGGAACAGCTTTACTTCCACAGCATCGCAGGGTTCCAATCTGCCGATTTCAATCATTTTTTCGCGGGCGCCCCAATATATGCCGCGCGCCGGAGCCGGGTAGTCCCGCATATTTTTCAAATCCAGGATTTCAATTTGCCCGTCTTTGCGGTAAATACGGACTTCACGGATTTCCACATAGGCGGACAGCGGGTCATAACCTATTTTAACTACACGTTTGCTCAAAGCCCCCTTTGGCGTTAGTATTTTATACAAACGGTGAAAATTTACATAACTCAACCCGCTCTCTTTTACGTTTACTTTTGTACTGTCAAAAATAACCAGCAGGTTAGCGTCCGGATAATCATCTTTGCCGCCTGCGGATTGAATTTTTTCTATTATGCCGTCGTCCTGAGCCGGCAGTATGTTGGGCATTATAAAGAGCATAAAAAGTATTACAATGGATATGTGTTTCATATACTTCCTCCTGAAGTGGTTTTGGGTAGTGTCAAAAGTTTTTACTAATTTCCAATTTAACCTTCTATTTTAAAACAGTTTAAATCAATCCCCCTTAGAAAAGGGGGCTAGGGGGTTGTCCGAAATAAGGATACACTAAAAAGAAGTTCACAAAGCAATTCTTTTATTACTTCGGGCTATTACACTAACCTGCGTTTTATACAACCCCTTAATCCCCTTTTTTAAGGGGAAATTTAATTCTCCATCTTTTTCGTTATGCCTTAAAAAACCTTCATTTAATAGTTTTCATTTTTTCATATCCCGATTTTTCGGGATGACACTACCTGATTATACCGGAAATATTAAATTTTGCAGAAGCAGTCAAAATTAAATAAAATCGGCTTCATTTATTGTTTTTAAATAGACCGAATAATTTAAGATTTTTATTAATATAAACTCACATGTTCTGTCGAACGCAATAAACATTGAAAGCAGCCACTCACAAAGGGATCCATTTGGGAAAAGGCTCTAAGACTCTAAGTATTTAAAAATTAATTGTTTCTTGGTGTCTTCGTGTCTTAGTGGCATATAAATACTAAATATACAAAAATGAAAAGTCATATACTACATTTAAGAAAAAGCGTCATTTTAAGAAATTCTTACCGCCCCGGGCAAAGCTTCCCTTTCCCACGGGGACTCCCGTGGAGTGGGAATGGGGTCTCCCATTTTTTGGGCGTATTTTTTTCTACAAACATTTCGTCCCTCTGGGACTAATTCCCAATTCCTTCTTAAAATATTGACAATCTCGATTTATTTATCCGGATCGATTTTGCAGCCTAAGCGCCCAATATACACCCAAATAAATTTTCCGCTTGTTAGTGAGATTTTATACTATTTTATAATTTGTACTTTACAAATAGTAAAACTTTTTGTAAAGTTTAACTATATGAATAAGATTTAAAAAACTGTCCGCTTTAAGCGCTAATCTAAAGCTAAAAAATCATTTTATCATTTCTAAAAGATATTCAACCCTGGAAAAAATTAAATATGGATTTATGCTATAATTTAGTATATAATTATGCTGAAAAAAGAAATTGGGATAAAAAGTTAGGACTGGGACGGGAAAAGATATTTGAAATACGCAAACATTATAATGACGTATCTTTTATTGATACTTTTTTTACTGAGGAATTTTGCCAGGAATATAATTTGTTCACTTACCGTTATAATGAAAGAACTAAACGAAACGAAATTAATTCCAGGGAATTCAAAGCTATAAAAAATCAGTTCCTGTTTTCTTTAACAAATATGGGACAGCCGATTATTCAGGTGCAGGACGCTAACTATGAAAACCGCGGCGAGCTGTTATTAGAACATGTCTGCGACTCAAAAGGATTAGACGTCGAATATGCCCAACGAACTCTGGAAAATGTCCAGTATATTTGGGGACGTCCCGTGTCGATCATAAGTAAATCAAAGGATAAAGAATATCTGCTGTCCTTTGACGGTAAAGATCATAAATCAAAAGATATTTAAAATGGAGCGGCGCTATGAATAAAATTCAAACTTTGTTAAACAAATTTAAAAGCTTAAAAGAAAGCGATAAAGGCAGTCTGTTGATCCATGAACAGGGACAAAATTTCTACCGTTTTACAGATAAGTTAAACGGCAGACAGATCATTATAGATTATATAAGTAAGGATTTATTGAGCTGTCAATTTTTGCAGATTAAAACAATTAGCGGCGGTTTAAAAACTGTTTCGGGTGATGAAAAAAAACTGCATCAATTAGCCGATGGTTTATGCGATAAGATTTCCTATCTTTCCGAAAATTTTAAAATGATTGAGCTTGACCGTTTGAATAAACAGATACAAATCCGCAGCTATCCGCCTTATCAAAAGGAAAATAAAAAACTATATTTTGAAATTATAGTAAAACTTGACGAGCAGTCTATTACCCTGCAGCGTCTGGAAAGCAACGTTAAAACAAATCAGACATCTAAAACCGCTTTTGTAATCACCGATGAAACACTGGAAAGGCTTTTAACTGATTTGGTTGTTTAGCATATTTTTAATAGATAACCTAAAAAATTCACTTTAAAACTCATTAGCCTTTTTTAAAAAGTATTCCACACTAACAAGTTTAAAAATATATTCAAAATTGTTAAGCGAAAGATTTCCTGTCTTTTGATATTTTTCAAGAAAAATATTCCATTCTTTTTCGTCTATGATTTCGGCTAAATACATATTCCGGTAATTCAAATTATATTGCACATTTTCATCAGAAAATAATTTTCTGTAAACCGGTAGATAGTCCCAGGCTTCCTGCAGAAGTGTAATAATATTAATGCCTAATTTTGTCATTATTTTGTTTCTAAACCTTGCTGATTGACGATAGACATAGCGAATATAAAAGGGACTAAAAGTAAACAAATTTTTAGGAACCATATTTATCCCGCCAAAATCTGTTTTTTCCTTTGCTAATTCCGGGTCTAAAGCCCACATTACAGCTCTTTGGAATTTAGATTTGTTCCATCTCCATTTAGCGGGCAAGGGAATGCCAATTTCTAAATTTCGGCGTAATAACAAAGGAGCTATTGAATTATAAACAGAGTTGGCCGTACTATTAGCTACAATGGCATAATTCTGCCATTGTGTTAAAGAAAATTTATCTATTTTCATTGAAACAGGAGTATTCAAATAACCTCTTATCGAATTCGACAACATTTCTGTGAAATAATGGGTGGAATTAGTTTTAATTTGCAAATAATTATTCTTAAAAATATTATCGGGATAATTTTTATTTAAAGGACGGAGTTTTAAAAACATATCAGAATTAATTTTTTTAGGTTCGCGATACAAGTTAAGAGTATACACCTCTTCCCAAAAACAATCTTTATAGAAAGGACCGCCGGAACCATTTAAAAGAACACCGCCAAAATTTGCCTGCTCATCACGCATAAATAGTATTCTGCCTAATATATATCCCGGCTCATCGCAGCTTCCTAAAATCAATGATTTTTCAAAATATTCCCAAAGATGATCCAAATAAATTGTAGTTAATTGAATATTATGATGTTCTAAATTATGGCGTTTTGACATTTGTTTTACATTTTTCACCTCAATAAAATCATCTTTGCCGAAAATAGAGGTAGCAAGAGGTAAATTTTGATTTCTAAAAGAGGCTACAATCATTCTGGTGTCCTGTCCCAATGTAAGATCAGCGCATGACTTTCCAAATGAATTATGAATTAATCGCGCCGTTTCTTTGATGCTTTCCACCATGTTTTCTACTGAATCTTGAAAAGAAAGGTCAGTGATATGGTGAGGAAATTCCCAATAAGTTTCGGTTGTTGCCTTTCCGTTTTTAATTTCATAAATAGTAGATGGAGAAAGTCGTTTTACATCTTTTAATATAGATCTTTCAGATAAAATGTAGTAACGCCACATTAATTCGTTAAAAGCATGTTGATCTAATTGCGGTCTTTTAACGGCTGCGGTCGTGAGTAAAAAGGGGGTAAACATTATAAAATCTTCGCTTTCTACCCAAAAGTTAGTTTTGTTTTTAATAAAATCATTGACAACAAAATAAGTATTTTTGTGGGCGTCATATAGTTTAATAACAAAATGTCCATCTAATTTGTTTACAAAATTTTTACCAAATTTTTGATATAAATTCAATAATTCTTTTGCATTATACATTTTACTTTCATTAAGGGCGAAAACGCTTCCCTCAAAAGCCAGCCAATTATCTTTTTCATCAGAATAAAATTTGTGCTGATCGTTCTTTTTAAATTGAACTATAAAAGACTTATCACTTAACTTTTTAAAAACAATATTTTTGAAGTGAGGCTGAAAAACATTATTTATGAATTTTTCCAAACGATTTATTTTTGATATAAAAGCCTTTTGATTTTGAGGATTTTTAGATATAAGTAATAAAACTCCAGCCATCATAACCTCCCGATCTTTTTTAGAGCTTTATATTTTATTAAATACATTCGTAATGTATTTAATAAATTATCCTGCTTTTGGAATTTCTCAGAGTATTGATTAAAAATATCGTATCCGGTTAATTTATACAACATCTTAAGTTGGATTGCATGTAAGCGTTGATAGGCAATAGTGGCGGGATCGATTTGCGGATGCCATTCAGCTTTACATAGATTATAGCGCGACCAGAAACCCAAATCATATTCAGGTAAAATTTTTATTAATGTTTCAATCCCTTCATCAAATATTCTTTTGGCTAATTTATGTTCGGGAAAGACACGAATAAAATCATAAACTCCGCAAAGCGCAAATATCATTCCATTAAGCACCATAGTAGGAACGGTTGATGTATATTCTTCATAAAAGGATCCCCATTTTGTATAAGACGTCACCCCGCCTTCGCTTACCGGTCTGGTAAACGGAATTAAAGCCTTTTCAGCTATGTCAGCGTATTTTTTTTGACCGATAAGCTGCCAGCCGCGCAGCAAAATAGATATTCCTCTGCCCTGCGAGAATGCCGATTGCCAGGGCCCTGGATTTTTATATTGAGGTAATGCTACATCGGTCATCCAACGCGCCCCGAGATTTTCGCTAATCTCGGCATTGTCATTGAACCAGTCTGCAAATTTTAAAAAGCGTTTTTTATCTTTCTCGGATTGAGTTTTTAGATAGGTATGATAAATGGATAAACCCATCTGACCGATAGAAATAGGGAAATAGACATAATCCTTGTCAGTGACGTCGATATAAGTACGATTAATCGGTATGCCGTTCCGATCGAATTTTTTAATCAACGCCTGATCTTTTCCTACAGAAAGACGTTTCTCTTCAAAAATAAAATAATAATAACCCAACTTCTGCGATTTCAAATCTTCGGGTATTTTGTAACGCTCTTTTAAACTCCGTAAATCCGTTATAAATTTATTAAGCATGAACATCTTTTTTTTAAGGCTCATCTTATAAATCTTCAAATATGTTGATTAATTGTTTAGTTAGATTTCTACGTGAAAATTTTTGAAGTTCATCAAGCCGAATATTCGGTTTGATATTATTTTGCCGCTTCCGGTATTGTTCTAATATTTCAGGAACGGCGTCCTCACCCGGATTAAATACCCTGCCGGCATTTGTTTGGGATAAAATTTTTGCCGAATCGCCCGATTTTGAACCAACTCCTAAAATATAATTTCCGGTAGCTAAATACTCAAAAAGTTTGCCGGGAATATGCCCTTCATATTTTTGAACTTTTTCTAAAAAAAGCAATAATAAATCAGCTTCGCACATCATTTCAACAGCCTGTTCATGCGAAACATAACCGGATATGCATAGAATATCAAACTTGCTAAATAATAATTGCAATTCATCAGCTATTGCGGGTTCGATTGATCCGGCAAGTATTAATTCAACCCTTTTTGATTCAATTTTCCCTTTCTTAAGCAGATTCTCGAAACCAATAAAAAAATCGGGATAATAACGATTCCAATTCAGTCCTCCAATGTGAACTATCTTGAAACTTTCCGATTTTTTTAAATGAGGGTTAAAATCTGATTCGTCATAACCATTATAAATAATTTCTATTTTGTCTTTCTCCTCGGTTTGTAGGAGATTGGCAAATTGTCTGCTTACGCAAACAATCCGGTCGCAATGTTTTAGTACGCCTGCTTCCAATCTGCTGTCCAGCGAATGAGCAAGGCGGCTTCGCTTGTCGTAGTAATAATGAATTCCTGTCCAGGGATCGCGAAAATCGGCTGCCCATTTAATTCCACTCCATTTAGCGAGATGTTTGGCGATTAAATGCGCAGTCGGTGGAGGTGATGAAGAAAAAATAATATCCGGTTTTTCTTTTTTAATAATTTGTTTTCCCAGCCGTACTGCAAAAGGCTTCCAGAATAATTTAGCATCTGGTATAAAGAGATTTAAGCGTATCCGGTTCGCCAGTCTCTTTTTCCAATTATTATTTTGAGAAGCTAAAACACCGACAGGAATAGATTCATCACTTTGCATTCCTGTAAAGGTTTTATATAAACGATCAGGCTCAAATGAATTGGATTTGAATACAAGGCATTCTTTGGGTATATCATTAGCTAAAGTATAGTCTAATGCCGGATAGGCTCCTCTTTTTACAGTTAATATAATTGGCCGCCAGCCGAATTCAGGCATATATTTGGCAAATTTTAAAGTCCTTTGGACTCCCGGTCCCCCTGCCGGAGGCCAGTAATAGGTTATAATTAGCGCTTTTTTCATTTATTGGTTTGCTTATAAAAAAATTTAGCCGCCGGATTTTTGCTGAATAATATTAACGGCTCTATGTCGTTTTGTGTGGGTAAATTCTAATTATCTAAACCCATTTGTCATTTTCCCGCGGGGACGCCCGTGGCGCGATCCTGACGCTTTGGGATGGTGAGAAATCTTACTACTCAAAACCAAAGCTAAATCTCTCCATTTAAGATTTTTCTATAGATCGTGCTGGTTGGCGGATGCGTACGCTGACGTATAAATCGCATAGGCGTCAATTT
>JAUXGF010000511.1 GCA_030622395.1 Calditrichaceae bacterium | reverse complement strand
TGAGCCAATGGTCGTTTGGCGGGGCAATTGATTTATCGCCTAATTTTTCCGCGGGGCTTTCAATTAATATTTATGACGGCGGCAGCGAATATACGTCAGATTTTGAGCAAGAATATTTGTATTATATTTATGAGTCGCTTAGTGATTCAATGGAATTTAACTATTTCAGTTTTCAACAAAAAATACAAAACGATTATTCGGGAATAGAACTTAAGATCGGCGGTCTTTTTCATTTGAACAAATTTATCCGCCTCGGTACGACTATAACTTTTCCCATGACATTAACGGTAGAGGAAAGCTGGTCGGAAAGCGAATCGCTGGGGCTTGATGAAACCGGCGAAGGTATTTATGACGTTACTGAAGTTTATTATGCTTCCGATAATTATGATTACCTTATTAAGGTGCCTTTCAAATTTAGCGCGGGCATTTCTTATCAGACGCAAGCATTCTTACTCGGCGCGGCTATGGATTATAGAGATTGGTCTCAGTTAAAATACGAGGTTCCGGATAATTGCTCCGGGGGAACGTATGATCTTATGTTAGATGAGAATAAATATTTTCGTCAGGATTATAGGGCGGTTGTTTCTTACAGCCTCGGAGGCGAGTTTAATTTGTTGAATGGAATCAGTCTGCGCGGTGGATTTAGATATTTACCTTCTCCGATAAAAAATATTGATACAAAATATGATAAGAAATATTACAGCGCCGGTATAGGCTATAAAGTTGATGAAATGACCACGATTGAAATGAGCTGCGTGCAGGGTCAATGGGAAAACAGATCTTATGACGTCTATACATGGGATACGGATGAGAAAATAAAGACGACCAATATAACAATGGGCGTGAGGCTGAATTTCTGAGTTCCATTAATAATTTACTCTACTGTGTTCTTTAATAAATAAAAAAGGGCGTCCCGATCAGGACGCTCTTTTTATTTTAATTTGTTTTTTAGCTCACAACCGCTTTTAAATATTCCCGCCGCATTCTGGCAATAGCTGTAATAGATATTTCTTTCGGACAAACAGCTTCGCATTCGCCGTGATTGGAACAGGCGCCGAATTTTTCTTTGTCCATTTGAGCTGTCATCTGCTCTACGCGGCGGTTTGCTTCCGGCAATCCTTGTGGTAAAAGAGCGAATTGGGATATTTTAGCTCCTACAAAAAGCGCCGCGGAAGCATTTGGGCAGGCAGCAACACATGCGCCGCAGCCGATGCAGGCAGCCATATCCATAGCCAGATCGGATTTATCTTTTTGCACTAATATACTATTAGCTTCGGGGACGCCGCCGCCGCGAACATTTATATATCCGCCCTTAGCCATAATGCGGTCAAAAGCGCTGCGATCGACCACCAGGTCTTTAATTATTGGGAATGCTTTTGCCCGCCAGGGTTCGATAAGAATGGTATCCCCGTCTTTGAATTGGCGCATGCGGACGTCGCAGGTTGTAGTGCCGCTTTTAGGGCCGTGCGCAGTGCCGTTTATAACAACGCCGCACATACCGCAAATTCCCTCACGGCAATCATTGTCAAACTCAATAGGAATTTCATCTTTTTTGATAAGGTCTTCATTTAATTCATCGAGCATTTCCAAAAAAGACATATCAGGATTAACATTATTTGCAGTGTATTTTACAAACTTGCCTTTAGATTTTGCGTCTTCTTGACGCCATACTTTTAAATTTATAGTTAGATTTTTCTTTTCCATTATGACGCCTCCTTACTTATAGCTGCGCTGGGTTAATTCAACATTTTCAAAATCAAGCGACTCTTTGTGCAGTTCCCATTTTTTTCCAAGTCCTTTAAATTCCCACGCTGCGACATAAGTTAAGTTTTTATCATCACGCAGGGCTTCGCCTTCTTCTGTTTGACTTTCTTCTCTAAAATGACCGCCGCAAGATTCATTACGATGCAATGCGTCATAGGCCATTAATTCAGCTAATTCTAAATAATCAGCCATGCGTCCGGCAAATTCCAGATTTTTATTTAATGATTCGGCTTTTCCGGCAATTTTAACATTTTGCCAGAATTCTTCTCTTAATTTGGGGATTTCTTCAAGTCGGATCGTAGCCATGTCGTTCT
>JAUXGF010000109.1 GCA_030622395.1 Calditrichaceae bacterium | reverse complement strand
TTGACTTATATCCTCTGAAGAAATCGCTTCCGGCAGGAAAAATGTAAATGTACTGCCTTTTCCTTCTTCGCTTTCTAATTGGATCTCTCCTTTTAATAGTTTAGCTAGTTCACGGGATATAGATAGACCGAGACCCGTGCCTCCGAATTTGCGGCTTGTTGTGCCGTCAGCCTGCTGAAACGCCTCAAATATTAATTCTTTCTTATCCGAAGGGATGCCTACGCCGGTATCGTTTACGGAAATACCAATTGCCTTTTCAGGGTCCAGACCGCTTCGGGATAAATCTACAGAAGCGGAAGGTCTGTCAACCCGAACCGTAATCCCGCCTTCTTTGGTAAATTTAATAGCATTTGAAATTAAATTCTTAATAATCTGCTCTACACGCTGACGATCGGTGATAATATTTTCAGGCAGTCCTTTATCAATTTCAACTTTTAGATACAACTCTTTTTGTTCTGTAAGATGCTGAAAATTCTGCTCAAGATAGGAAGGCAGATTCTTTAGAGACATCTTGTCAATATTAACAATCATCTTCCCCGATTCAATCTTGGAAAGGTCTAATATTTCATTGATTAATCCTAAAAGATCAGAGCCGGATGAATATATTGTCTCAGCAAAGTTGATTTGTTTTTCATTAAGATTGCCTTCTTTGTTTTCGGAAAGCAGACGGGATAAAATTTGAATGCTGTTCATCGGCGTGCGCAGTTCATGGGACATGTTGGCTAAAAATTCAGATTTATATTTACTGGTTATCTCCAGCTCTCTTGCCTTTTTCGCAATCTCTTGCCTTGCAATCTCCAGGTCTTTATTTCTTTTTTCAATTTCTTCCTGCCGTTCTTTTAAAATTGTTGTTTGCGCTTCAAGTCCCTCATTTGAATTTTGCAGCTCTTCCTGCTGTGATTTTAATAATTCTTCCGAGGCTCGCAGGGCTTTAGTCTGTTCTTCTAATTCCTCATTGCTGACGCGCAGTTCTTCTTGCTGGGATTGTAATTCTTCATTAGTGACGCGCAATTCTTCCTGCTGGGATTGCAGGTCTTCAGCCTGTTTTTGCGTTTGCTCTAATAATTCTTTTACCTTAATTCTCGAAAGCGCCGAATGAAAGGCTATAGCAATATTCTCCGAAGCCTGTTTTAAATAATTTAAATGAATGTCCGTGAATTTTTGGAAAGAACCAAGCTCAAGAACTCCTGTAACCTGATCGTCATACAAAAGTGGAATTACCAAAATGTTAAGAGGCGTCGCCTCTCCTGTGCCCGAATTTATTTTTATATAATCATCAGGGATGTTTGTTATAAGAATTTCTTTTTTTTCTAATGCGGATTGACCTACAATGCCTTCGCCAATTTTAAATTCGTTGGAAAGATTTTTCCTTTTTGTATAGGCGTAACTCCCCCCTAATTTTAAAACGCCGCTTTCATCTTTAAGATAAACAGCTCCGACTTTGGCGTCTAAGTAAGAGGCTGTATAATTGAGCATATTTTGAGCAAGTTCAGATACTCCCTGGTCGCCGCGCATTTTGTCGTTCAATTCCGCCTGACCGGTCTTAAGCCAGTTCTGTTCTTCATTCTCTTTAGTCACAGACAATATATTTGTTTTCATTCTCGAAATAGCGTTGCCTAAAATATCTTTATCGCTTCGAATTATTACCGGGACATTATAATCGCCCTGCCCAATGGCGTCAGCGGCTTTAGCTAACTCTTTCATAGTACTTACCAGCACAGTAGCGGAATTAGCCAAATCGCCAATCTCATCCTTAGATTGTACGTCCAGTTGGATATCAACATTCCCCTCCGCCAACTCATTTACAGCCTGGGCTACTGTTTGAATTCCCCATACAGATTTACGGATGATATAAATAGAGGGGATTAATGTTACAGCCAGGGCGAAAATCGCAATAAGCAACGAAATCCATGAATTTCTGTCAGAGCGGCTGGTTAAAAATTGTTTTGAAAAATCAATTTCTACATAGCCTAATTTATTATTATCCGAATCTAACATCGGAGACCATACTTTTAATATTTCACCCTGATCGTCAAAAATAATTTCATCGGATGGTTTATATTCCGTTGAAATATCAGAACCTGCATTCAATCCTTTTATGAATTCTAAATTATTATTGAATACTTTCACGCGGGAAATTGTTGAAGTCCAATCCTCGCCTTTCTTAAGTAAATCCAACGTCTTTCCCAATGCAGCCCCATCGTCGAACTCCAATGTCCACATACCTAGTGCCAGATTATCCGACAGCAATTTTGCAATAAACTCGGAATCTTTTAACATAATTTCTTTGCCGAGATTTTTAGATTGATACGGGGAAAAGAACGCTAAAAGCAAACAAAGAATCACGCCGATTCCGATAATTATTGTAAGAAGTTTAAATTTAATTGAAGTTAAATTCATCATGACTCTTCCTTTATTCCTTTATATTAAAAACTAAACCGAATATATTGTAATAATCAGCGCTCGGTAATAGGTAATCGGTGATCGGTGATCGGAATTCCCGCAATGGCTGGATTTCCGCTTCGCTCCAACCAGCATCCGGTAATCGGTATCCCCGCAAAAACGGGATTTCCGATCCATCCAGTATCCAGTATCCAGTATCCAGTAACAAGTATCCGGTATCTATTCTAATTAAAACATTTCCTGAATATTCGGGACTATACAACTAAATAGCGCCTAAACACAAACAACTTTTCATTCAAACGCTATTTAATAATTTTAGCGACTTTCATAATAGCCGGATTCCAATTAAGTTCCTCTTCCGCCGAAGAAGCAAGATTTAAAAATATTTCCGGCTTACCATCTTTGCCTATGCCAATGCCTAAAGTAACCCCTTCGTTTACTAATTTTGGAACTCCTGTAACGCTTAGTATTTTATTTGAGCGGCTATATTTTATGACTTCTTTAAGTTTAGAGCCTTTACCAACATAAAAAATTGAAGGCTTTGTATTCGGCAGACCATTGCCTTCAACAACATTTTTTAATGTTGCTTTGCCTATTTTCTTGCCGATTCCTTTTTTAAATTCTTTGGCGACTTTAGGCGCGCCCATTGCATAAATTGTGATATCTTTTTCACTGCCGCTCAGGTTCTTTTCAAAAGCCGCTAACTTTATAATGAAAGCGGCGGTTAACTGCGCAGGGGCGCTTTTATTTTGAGCCTGAATATGCTGGGGCGCAAATGTTAAAAAAAGTAAGCTGATAATAATTATTCTTAAGTTTTTCATATTTAATATCTCATATTTGATATTTTAAAGATATACGAAATTCCGTTCCCGGACCGCCAGGCGTTTCATTTATTTTCCGGCGGACAAATTCGGGATAAGCATAGTCTTTATTAAGTATGTTTTTAATAGTAATAATCAGCGAAAGATTGTTGTGTTGGTATTGCGCGCTTAAATTCAGCAAGAAATATGGATCAAGCTTGTAACTGCCATATTTTGCGCTGTTTCCTTTTCGTTCCCCGATATATTGAATATTGGGCGTAAATGACAGCGATGAAATTAAATGATACTTTAGCCAGGCATTAGATGTAATATTGGCAAAATATAATAAATCTTCTTTTGTTTGATTGTCTTTACCTGTTTTCCAGCCCAAATTAAATCCGGAGTATCCTTTATTCCCAACCGCGGAACTTAGCGAAAATTCTATCCCGTATATTGTTGACTTTGCGGCGTTTATATATATTGCCGCTTTTGTCCCATGAGATGTAGTGTCATTCGTTGCCACGCGGGTAATTCCGTCTTTGGTTAAAGTGGCGAATCCGTTTAATCCGGTTCTTACCTTTTCAAAATTCCCTTCAAATCCGATATCATAAGATTGAATTTTTTCAGGATTCAAATCAACGGAGCCGAATAATACATTTTGTGTCGACACATATTTTTCAAAAAAACACGGGATTCGAAACGCCTGCCCGTAGAGCGCTCTAAAGGAATAATTATCGTAGAATGAATATATAAGCCCGAGACGAGGCGACAGGAAAATATCTTTAATATCATTATCTTTTACAACCCGCATCCCGGCGACAGTTTGCAGTGTGTTTAGCGGTTTATATAAAAATTGTGTGTAAGCGGAAAGCGTATAAGAATCGGCTGTTCTTAAATATGCGCTGGAATTATGTATTGTGTTATCATCATCCCATAAAAATTGATATTCATCGCTGTACGCTGTTTTGTAAACAAAACCGGTTATATTGGATAATTCTTTAGAATAATTATAATCAAACTGTAATTCCGTATTAAAGTTATAACCTCCGTATTTCATATAGACCGAACTTATATGCAGGGAATCTTCCTTGTCAGGTAAAAAACCGATATCGCCTCTTAGCTGCTCAAAAATATTATACCTAACCGATAATGAGGATTTAAAATTATCGCTAAAATTACGAGTATATTTGACATTCGCAAAAGCCATATTGCGCTCAGCCATTCCTTTGTAATCTAATACAGGAATAATACCATAAACCATTTTATCCTGATGCATGTAACCGGCGTCCACGCAAAAATTCCTATCATGATAATTCAAATATAACTTGATATTGTTATTGGGATAATCAAAAGAACCACTGTTCCCGTTTTCATCCTCTTTAACATTAAATTCGTAACCATCTCCGTTTATAATTTGGGCGCCCAAATAAAAACCGGAATGTTCATTAATTTTAAATCCCGAACTTACATTAACGTTAAAAGTAGAAAAGCTTCCATAACCGGCTTTTGCGCTTAAAGAAGGGTTGTCGCCGTTACCCTTTTTAGTTGTGATATTTATAACGCCGGAATAAGCGTTTGTCCCGTAAAGTGTGCTTCCCCTGCCGCGGATAACTTCAATTTGTTTTATAGCGTTTATGGGAATCAGTTCTAAAAAATAGCTTCCGTTTACAGGCTCGTATACCGGAGCCTCATTTATCATGAGCAGTACTTTATTATTGTAATGTATATTCATTATGCCGCGAAATTGCAAAACCGTCCGCCCAAAAAAAGTTTCCATCATTTCGACGCCGGGTAAAAAGCTTAACAACTCATATAAATTATCGGCGTCAAAATCATTAATCTGTTCTTCGGTGATAATATCAATCACAGCGGGAGCGTCTTCAATTGACTGCCTGAGCATTGAACCGGATATTACCTGAAAATCCAATAATTCTTGCAGAGACATATCTAAAAATTTTTCCGTCTCTTGCGCGGCTAACTGAGAATAGCCGGTTAATGCAAATAATACAATACTTATTATAAGATACTTCACCAAATGTATAACGTTCGTTAACATAACTTTTTACCCCTACGGCATGAATTTATTAATTTCATATTCACTTAAAATTTTTACACAAACTTATATTACTGAATATTCAACTGAAAACAACCAAACAGATTGAATAGCTGGCAAATCATTTAAAACATCTAATAAATCCTGATACTTATATTTTTAACTATTTAGTGTCTGAACGAAAAAGCACGGTTTTGTCATTTCGAATCCCTATTTATACGTCGGCGGGCGCATCCGCCAACCAGCGCGATCGGGTGAGAAATCTTTCAACCCTTGGAATTGTTGAAGTTAAAGATTTCTCCCTCCGCTCGAAATGACAGAAAAGGACTTTTTGTTCAGACACTATTTAATTATTTTGGCGATTTTCATAATAGCCGGATTCCAATTAAGTTCCTCTTCCGCCGATGAATAAAGATTCAAAAATATCTCCGGCTTTCCATCTTTGCTTATGCCAATGCCTAAAGTAACCCCTTCCCGGACTAATTGTGGAAGACCTGTAACGCTGGGTATTTTATTTGAACGGGTGTATTTTATAGCCTCTTTAACCTTAGAGCCATTACCAACATAAAAAAATGAAGGTTTTGTATCAGGCAGACCTTTGCCCTCAACAACATTTTTTAATGTAGCTTTGCCTATTTTTTTGCCGATTCCTTTTTTAAATTCTTTGGCGACTTTAGGCGCGCCCATTACATAAATTGTGACGTCTTTTTCACTGCCGCTCAGGTTCTTTTCAAAGACCGCCAATTTTACAATTAAAGCCGCTGTTACATTTGGGGGGGCTTCCTCGCTTTGGGCAAAAATTTTGGAAAATAAGACAGTAACTACGAAAATTAATATTATCTGCGCAACATATTTATTAGACGGTTTCATAATATTTTATACCTCTATTAAACATAATAACATTCTATTTCTTAAAAGTCTATTACAGATTCTATGACAAAGCCATCGTTGTCCAGATCCTCGTAAGATTCAGTCTGGATACTATACGCCGCTTTAATAACCCAATGCTTTATTGGAGAAAAGCGAAAGCCTAGCCATAAGAGATTTCTGTCGCCTTTGTCCTGTTTGTCCTCCTTCCATGAATCCATGAATTCATACCTGAATACAGGTTCGAAGTATTCAATTGAAGAATGAGGGAACAGCTTATATCCTGCCGAAATATAGTAACTATACTGGGTAACCTTGTCTGCATTAAGCGTACCGCTTAGGGTATTATCCCATTTAGGCGAACCAGTAGCTGTTGTGTCTCCTGCAGTGTATAATGTTGGATCCACATCCACTGCAAGCTGACCGTATTCAGCGGCGACAGTCAACCGTTCTCCGCCATATAAGAGATGAGCATAAAGGAAATCGGCATTGTATTTATCGTCAACATCATATTTCCCGAACATGTATGAACCGCCCAATGACAGGTCCTTTATTGGCAAAAAGGATAAACGAGCGGCAATGTGTTTGCTTTTATTATTATCCCATGGCTGGCGGGCTTTATCATGGAAGCTTTCATACATATAACCTTGTACATTAGGTTTCATGTGATTCAGCAGGTAATTAGCGCTTTGATGTTGGTCGCCGGGACCGTTAATAATTGACATATCAATTATGAGTTTCATATCTCTCAAAGGAATCTTCCCTGTCATGTGGATTCCAGAATCCCACCACCCTGTGGCGCGCAAAATACTAAGGTATGTATAAGGAGCAATGGTTATCAATCTGAATTGTGAAGTCGGATAATAAATTTTATCCTGTACGCCAATCGCCGGAAAATCACGGCCCAAGGTAAGTCGGAAATATTTATTAGGAGTCCAAACTTGACGAAGACGGGTTACCTTGAATTCTCCCTTTTGTCCCTTGTAAAGTTCAAATTCCACCTCGGCAAACAGTTTGGATGTAATTTGAGCGCTTACGCTGATATATCCGCTATATGAGATAAACAGAGGGCGTCCCGCTGCGCTTCCGCCCACATTGGCGTACTTCCCCCAGAATTGATCCCCAAAATTCCATAAAGCCGTATTCATATAGGCATTAATCGAAACCGGCGCTTCTTTGTAACCGTAATCAAGTTTAATATCAAGTAATTCTTCTAAGCTCTTATCCATTAGATCTTCTGCTTCTTCCTGTTCTTCCTGGGCAATTAGAGGAGTAATACTCCAAAAAAGAATCACAGGAATTAAAACACAAAATTTTACATATTTCATTTTTCTTATCTCCTCTTTGTAATTGTTAAGATTTGTTTTTTACTCTAACAATTTATATAGTAATACAATCTTAATAATTTACAAAAGATCAGACTTTAGCGACTCAAACAATTTTCGGAAAAAATCACTAAAACATTAGTAATGTTAATATTTAATTAAATAAAAATCATTATTATTTAGCTTTCTATTTTTAAATCTTTAGAAATCAATCAATTACTGTTTTTTAATAGAACATATAAAGCTATTGAAAAAATAGCATAAATTTATTTTAACTATTCAGGTAGGCATATAGAATTAATCATAATAATACTATAATTCCATTCCGATCTGAATTAATCTATTTGAAAAAGTATTTTCCAACGCTTTGTTATGATAATCCTTAATGTTTTGCAAACGCCCATTTTCTACAGAAAAATCTATCCCGATCGCCAGCATCTAATATCCTTAAAAGAAAAATATGTATTAAATATAATTAAATTCTAAACATAAAATTATATATGCCGAGTAATGTTACGTAATTATAAAATGAAGCATAAAGTTAGGGAAAAATAATTGCAGATATGCTGCATGTTAGTAACTCCCTGGGTTGAGTAGATTTCTCCCCCGCCTCAGGCGGCTCGAAATGACGATTTATTTGGGAAATGCGATACTAGTGAGGTTTAGCGTTAATATAA
>JAUXGF010000234.1 GCA_030622395.1 Calditrichaceae bacterium | reverse complement strand
TAATATTAAATAATAAGATAAAAAATGACGAAAATTAACCAATTTAAAAAAGCATTTATGAAGGTAAGTAAGATTTTACACTTTTTATTTATAAATTTTACTTTAGAAATGGGAACTTGGAATTGGGAATTGCATCAGTTGTAAATTCCCAATTCCAAATTCCTATTAAAACCAATATTTTCCTCATATCAAAGTTAAGCAAAGCGGCCTGCATCCTGATTAATCGGGATGGTCTCTGATACGTGACGACATTGCCTGAAATGCTTCGCCCTTACATCTGTTATTTCAATATCATCGC
This sequence comes from Calditrichaceae bacterium, assembly GCA_030622395.1. Taxonomy (GTDB): domain Bacteria; phylum Calditrichota; class Calditrichia; order Calditrichales; family Calditrichaceae; genus JAUXGF01. Next base: position 5,078 of record JAUXGF010000234.1, on the reverse strand, counting down.
CTGAAACGCTTTGCCCCCTTATGCGCCCCCCTGTCGGAATAATTCCCCACGTGTGTATCAGCGGCCGCTACGCTTAACTCTGATACAAGAAAAAGGGATTGCAGAATCGATTAAAAAAGTTTTTAACAATTTTTCACGAATTCAACTCATAAGGGATTAATTCCCAATTCCTATTTCCTACTTCTTCACTCGTTCAGACACTAAATATCAAAAATAATTCGTGTATAATAATTCTTGCCTTGCCTGATAATTTTAAGTTGATGATAGGTTACTGATTTAATTTCCATTAATTGATCTTCTTGTTCTATAGGTACATTTAAAATTTGTCCGCTGCAGAAAAGATAATAAACGTTTTCTTTTTGTTTGATATTTATATTTTGAAATTGTGTAAAAAATACCTTTTTAAAAAAAATATAATAATTTAATTCGCTTAAAAATGAAACTAATAAGTCTTCAAGATTTTCTTCGCTAAGAGAAAATTTAAAATAATCATCAGAAATAATTTTATCAGGATTAAATATCAAAGAGTACATACCTTTTGCGGCATTTAAAAATAGCGTATTTAAATTCTCACCCCAAACTTCAATTCCGGTATCCGCGGTATGTTCAATTTCTCTAAATTCAGGCATTGTTGAAAAATCCTTTGTTTAATTGTATAGTCCTCCCGATCCCGATTAATACGTCACCTGGTTTTAAACGGCGAACTGGCGTGATCGGGAGGAAATGTATTATTAAAATAGATACTGGATAAAGAAGCTTGATCATCCCTGCATACAGTAATCGGTAATCGGTATTCCCGCAATAGCGGGATTTACGATCCGCTCCAACAAGTATCATTTTCATTAATTCAATCTTCCATTCTTCCCATCACTCCCTGCCTGCCGGCGGGCACGGCACCACTCCATTACTTCATCACTCCACTTCCCCCCCAAAAAAAAATAAAATTAAAATTCATAAAAATGTCAAAATGTGAACAAAATCACTGACTTATTTTAAATATAAAATACCTTAAAGTAAAATATATAATTTTGGATAACCTTTTGTTTTAAAATAATTTTAGTAAATTTATTTAAAGACATAGGAATTTTGTCCGATTTTAAAAAGTGGTAGAAAAACCAAGTTACTAACATTAAATAAGGTATTGTAAACATGTTAAAGAAAATTCAAATTTTTCTGTTTGTCTCATTATTTGTATCTGCATGTACAATAAATGAGCCTAAACTGCCGTCATGGGAAACCGAATGGAACATCTATTTACCCACGGAAGATTTTATAATGGTTGACGCTATAAACGACACATCGCTGGTTGCCGATACAACAGTAAGCGGTATCCCGATTGTGAGTTTGGCTTTTTCCGATTCAACAGACCGCGAATACATTGGAGCGGAAGACCTTGCGCTTGAGCCGCAGGCTGAACACCATAGGGCAACTTTAGATGAGATCAAATTAAATAAACCGAAGAGCATTACTACAGATAGTATTAGTGTAATTGAGGTTTTACCTGATGCCTTAGTAGACTATTTAAATGCACATAACGATTCTTTACCGCCTTATTCTCAAACCACTATTTCCTCATCGGCGGGCGATATACCAAACGGGCAGGCTGAGTTTACCCATTACGAAGTTGTAGAAGTTATTACCGGAAATATATATATCACCTTTCATAATAATATGTTTTTAAAAATCCGCCAAGGAATGCAAATTGAGATTTATAATGACAGTCTGACTTCCGTTTTAATCGGCACGGCAACTTTTGCGGATTCAATCCCGCCATACTTATCCGGCGAGAGTGATATTATTGATCTTGCCGGTAAGACAATTACAAGTAAATTATTTTTGAAATATAGTATTCCCATTGCCGGATCAGATACTTTTAAAGTGTTGACGGAGCAAGATAAAAACGGTTCATTTTACAATGAAATTACTATGTCGGAATTAAAAGTGGCGTATGCAATTGCTAAAATACCTATGCAAGAATTTACGAGCAAAGATTCAATAGATTTAACTGAGGAAGATCACCGTGTTAAACGAGCGACAATCGATAAAGGACAGGTATTTATATTTATAAGAAATAATTTACCGATTAGAGCTGAGACTGAAATTACTTTACCGGATTTCCGAAAAGACGATCAGCCAAAAGTAATAACCGTTCCATTAGAAAGCGAAGAGGAAACAACACTAGATGTTGATCTTAGCGGCTGGGAATTAATTAACAACGATAATCCCGGAGAATTTCTTGATTATGTCGATTTTTATTCAACCTCGTCTATTGATTCAACCGAAGGCTTTATAGAATTAGCCGGCGATGATTCTGTCTCGATTGATGTAACCAGTGATTCATTATTTTTTAGCTATGTAGAAGGTTATCTGGATACAATTGACGTGGATATTGATTCTGTGAAAATATCTAATTTCGATTTCTTTGAAGATATTGAAGGAGAAGCGAAATTAGAAGATCTGGTTATGACGCTTAACTTTGAAAATGAGATCAATTTTCCGATTAATGTTGACTTAAGGATTGGCGGGTATCATTATGATAAAACTTTAAATCAAATAACCGATTCTGTAATTATTTTCATAAATGATTTGGTAATAGAACCTCAAGCGACAACAGAGCAGATATTTGATGCAGACGCTACTTCACCAAGCATTGTTGAGCTGATTGAAATTTTCCCTACGGAAATTAAAATATCAGGCAGCGCTTATATTAAAGGGGAAGGAAGCGCATCATTAGATAACGGGCTGCAGGTATTTTACAATATTGAGTCGCCGTTATGCATAGATATAACAGAGGCAATTTCCTTTGAGGCGGAAGTCGAAAGATTAGACGATTTGGATAAGGATATGCGCGAGACTTTAAGTGAGGATATGACGAAGTGTTGTGTAAAATTTGATTTTAGAAATACTCTGCCTATTGCCGCTAATATCAAGTATTATATCGCCGCAGACTCTTTAGAGATATATTCTGATGGAATATCCGATTCTTCAGAAAAAATTATAATAGATGAAAGCATTGCCGCCGGAAACGTCGGAGCTTCAGGTTATGTCGATACAGAGGAAAGAAGTACCATTGAAATTAATTTATCGGAAGAACAATTGGATATATTTAAAAATGATACGTTATACACGCGTCAGGTAATAGAAATTCCGGTAACCGGTGGAACAGTTAGAATAAGACAAGCAGACGGCATTAAAATTGAAGGTAATGTGAATTTTAAAGTTTTTATTAATAAGGATTAATATCAGGTAAAATTATGAAAAAGACTATCGTTTTTGTATTGTTAAGTTTTGCATTATTATGGAGTCAAAGTTTCGACGGCGCCAGCATGAGTATGGCCTACAATTATTCAGCCATGAGCAGGGGGGTCAACTCAATTGCCTGGAATCCGGCAAATTTAGCCCTGCCGAGAGGCAATACATTTGAGCTGAATATTTTTTCAATAAATACGATGCTATTTAACAGCAGTTTTTCAATTAATAATTATAATCGTTATTTCACCGAAGAAGGTCACAATAACGAATGGACTGAATCGGATAAAAGGGAAATTGCGGATTTATTACCGGAAGATGGATTAAGTTTAAATCTGGATGCCGGATTGAATCTTTTTGGCGCAGCTTATAATAATTTTGGTTTTGCCGTGCAGCTAATCGGTTATGGCAAAGCGAGATTAGCCAAAAAGCCTTTTGAGATTATTCTCTTCGGTGAAAATTTTGGAAAAGATTATTTATTAGATGAACCAGCCATGGTTGAAACTAATGGTTATTCAGCTATAAAATGGTCTTTTGGATATGGATACCCCTTTAAAATTGATAAATACATGGATATTAAAAAATACCTGCCCGGCATTTCCGATGTTGCTGTAGGTATGAATTTTAATTATTATATGGGTATGGCGGTTGCGCAAACGCTGGAGTCTAATGTGCTGGTGGAAAGAATTGAAGACGATATGATATATAATGTGCGTATGGAAGCGCGTACTTCAACATTAGGTTCAGGATTTCCTGCGGGCAACGGCATTGGATTTGATTTAGGGCTTTCGGCTAAATATGATGATGATTGGCATTTTTCGCTGAGTTTTAATAACCTGTTTGGCAGCATTTATTGGTCTAAAAATACTGAGAAGACTATAGTAGTGGAATCAGATTCAAGTGCGTTTTATGATTTAGGAAAAAAAAATGATGAAGATCATTCTGTTTCTGAAGACACAACTTTTTCCTGCGGCGGGTTTTCTACCAGCCTGCCTATTACAATGCGTCTCGGCGCTGTTTATCAAATTCTGCCAAAGTTGAAACTTAGCTTTGACTGGCATCAGGCGCTCAATGAACAGTTTGGCAATGACTTTACGCCGCGGATAGGCGCCGGCGCAGAATACTATGCTCAAAACTGGCTGCCTCTACGAAGCGGGATAGCAATAGGCGGCGGTCAGGGATTCTTATTAGGATTAGGCTTTGGATTACAATTTAAATATTTTGAGTTTGATCTTTCTTATGCTATGAAGGAAGCCCTTTGGCCGACATATTCCAAAGGTGTTTTTACAGCTATGAGTATGAAATACATGTTTTAAAAAATGAAATTGGGAAGAATTGGAGTGATGGGGTAATGGAGTGATGGAGTAGTGGAATAATGTAAGAATTGGAATGATGGATTGTTTGCGATAGGGATAATTTATAACCATTTAACCATTTAGCCATCTATCTTCAATCTTCTATTCTTCCCATTACTCCACCACTCCACTACTCCAATTCTTCGCTATTCCTCTTTTACAGCCCCTAAATAAGCTGCGCCAAATACTCCGGCTGAATCGCCTAACACGGCAGGTTTTATTGGCGTGAGCAGCTCGTCGTTAAAAATATACTTTTCTACCGCTCTAATCCCTTTATTATAAAAAAATGAAAAATTACTCATCCCCCCGCCTAAAATAATCACATCCGGGTCTAGAATATTTATCACATTACTCATTGCCATTCCAAAATAGTCGCAATAGCTATCCACTATTAATTCCGCCCGCTTTCGATTTGGGAAGTCCGCCGCTTGCCATGTCCGGTTAAACTCTTTTGCAGTCATATTAAGATTATTT
>JAUXGF010000331.1 GCA_030622395.1 Calditrichaceae bacterium | reverse complement strand
TTCGCATTTGCATATCAGCGCTTATCCTTTCCCTGTTAAAAAAATTAGAGCGTTGGTTGAGCATGTTAAAAAAGTGATTGTCCTGGAAGAAGGTTATCCGTTTTTGGAAAAATATTTTCGGGGAATTATTCCGCCCACTGTCGAGATTATCGGAAAAAAATCCGGTCATGTCCCGGTTGATGGCGAATTAACCCCGGATAATATTCGTCCCGCATTAGGTTTATCCGAACGCAGCGGGATAACGCTTCCCGGCTTAGAGCCTCCCAATCGTCCGCCGCAGCTCTGTCCGGGATGTCCGCACATCGATAGTTACAATGCAATCAAAGCGGCCCTGGCAGATTACCCTGATTCCATAGTAACCTCCGACATCGGTTGTTACACATTAGGCGCTCTGCCTCCTTATTCCGCTATTGAATCATGCGTAAATATGGGCGCTTCGATCGGCATGGCAAGAGGCGTTGCCGCCGCAGGATTTCATCCAGTTGTCGCCGTTATCGGCGATAGTACATTCCTTCATTCCGGAGTCACCGGCTTAATTGACGCAGTTGCCGTAAAAGCCAATATGACTCTTGTAATACTTGATAATGAAACCACTGCTATGACAGGCGGTCAGCCGACAATCCTTCCTTCATCCAGATTGGAAAAAATTGTACTTGGAATTGGAGTCGATCCTGAGCATTTCTATATGTTGAATGCGCATCGAAAATACAAGGAAGAGAATACAAAAATATTCAAAAAGGAATTTGATCATAAAGGGTTGTCCGTTATTATTACCGTCAGGGAATGTATTGAAACGGCAAAGAAGAAAAAGAAAACGGAGGTGAAATTATGAAATATGATGTATTAGTCGCAGGCGTGGGCGGACAGGGCGTCCTGTCCATTTCGGCAATCATTGCCTCCAGCGCTATGAAAGAAGGCTTATATGTAAAACAGTCGGAAGTTCATGGAATGTCGCAGCGCGGCGGCGCGGTTTATACTAATCTAAGATTATCCGACAGCGAAATTTACAGCGATTTAATCCCGCAAGGCACAGCGTCTATGCTTCTTAGTATGGAACCGTTAGAAAGTTTACGGTATTTATCGTATCTTTCACCGGAAAGTCATTTGATTACATCTTCTAACCCGGAAATAAATATTCCCGATTATCCGGACCTGGATGAACTTCTAAGTCATATCCGCTCATTTGGGAAAGCTAAAATTATTGACGCGGCGAAACTGGCGCGTGAGGCGGGTTCTTCCCGGGCGACAAATATGGTAATCGCCGGAGCTGCTTCACATTTTTTGCCGCTTAAGCAAGAGACAATGGAACAGCTTATTAAAGACATGTTCAAACGTAAAGGCGAAAAAATAATTGAAACCAATCTAAAAGCGTTTCATTTAGGACGCCAAGCCTGAAATTAATAGTTTTTCAGAAAAATATTGTTAGGGGTGGGTTTGTGTTATTCCAAATATACACCAATAAAATTCCCGCTCACGGGTGAGAGATTACAAATACTTTACTCATCCGGAGACTCGAAGTCTTCGGATGAGTGTTTTATAACAGCCCTGACATTCCGAATGAAATTTTCATATTTTGCCCGGGAAACAGGGCTTTTTTTAAATCGCTTATTAAAGTCGTCTTTTGATAATTTTAAAAGCTCCCTCAACAAAGGGCTTACATTGCCTTCTAAGGGTTGATAAGAATCCTCGCCGGTTTTATCTGAAAATTTATTCCACGGACACACATCCTGGCAAATGTCGCAGCCAAAAATCCAATTATTTAGTTTTGATTTATACTGTTCAGGGATGGATTCACCCCGGTATTCAATAGTCAAATAGGATATACACCTGGCTGCATCCAACCGATAAGGTTTTAAAGCCTGTGTCGGGCAGGCGTCAATGCAGGCTGTACAAGCGCCGCAGTAATCTTGCGCCGGCTCATCGTAAATTAATTTTTTATTAATAACCAGCTCGCCTAAAAAAAACCACGAACCAAACTCACGGCTTATGATATTAGTGTTTTTCCCCTGCCAGCCTATGCCGGCGGCTTCTGCCCAAAGCTTATCCTGAATCGGTCCGGTATCGACAAAGATTCTTCCCTCAATCGTGTTATCCAATTCCATTATTTCCCGCAGAAGCTGCTTTAATTTTTTTTTAATGATTTTATGATAGTCCCCGCCCCAGGCATAACGGCTGATTTTTCCCCTGTTTATATCATCGGAATGTTTGATCGGCGTGTAATAATTATGAGCGGCAACTATAATTGATTGAGCTTCAGGATATAATTCTGTCACATCAAGCCGTTTTTCCAAATAGGATTCCATCCAATGCATTTTACCGTGACAGCCCTTTTGCAGCCATTCCTTTAAATAATCAGATTTAGGCAGCTTTTGAATAGGCGCTATACCGGTTTTATGAAACCCAATCTCTTTTATTTTTTTTTTGATTGTATTAGTCAATTGCGCGGTTGTCATTTTATTTACCGGAATAAAATTAATCATTATCTTAATGAAAATGATACTGGATGTTTGATGCTGGATACTGGATAAAGAAACTTGATCATCCCCTCAAAAGCGGGATTTCCAACCAGCATCGAGTATCTATTTTAATAATACATTGAAATTCCTATACAACAAAATATAAAAATCAAAAACACTATTCAAATAGATTGTTATTTTAATTTGCTTTTAATACAATTTAGCTATTATTATTACTTTTTAATTTTCGGTGTTAACCGATGCCTTTCGGCGGCTGATTTTCATATAAACTATCATGTTCTGTCGAGCGCAATAAACAAGGGAAGTAGCCACAAAGGCTCTAAGGCTCTAAGTTTTTAAAATTAATTATTTCTTCGTGTCTTTGCTTGCATCCCGATTAATCGGGTGGTGTCTTCGTGGCATTCTTCTTTCATATTAAACAAGGAAAGAACAAAATGGAAATAAAACAAAAACAGCGCTCTGAAATCTCAAACGAGTTTAAATGGAAATTAGAAGATATTTTCAAAAGTGATGAAATGTGGGAAAATGAATTTAAACGCATAAAAGAAATAATTCCTGGGTTGGGTACATACAAAGGCAAATTGCATACTTCCGCTAAAACATTTTTAGAATTTATCCAAAAGATGCATAACATTGAGGAAACAATCGGCAGGTTATACGCTTATGCTCACATGCGCAATGATGAAGATAAATCCCTTTCCAAATATCAAGAGCTTTATGACCGGGTTAGCGGGCTGTTTGTAGAATACAATCAATCCACAGCCTTTTTTGAGCCGGAGACGCTTTCTATTCCCGGTGAAACTATAAAGCAGTTTATGAATGATGAAAAGAATCTGCAAATATATTCCCATTTTTTAGATAATATCATACGGGTTAAAAAATACACATTGTCATCTAATGAAGAGCGTCTGATGGCTTTAGCCGGCGAAGTGCGCTCTGCGGCGAATGATATCTTTGGCGTATGGGATAACGCCGATATTATTTTCCCGTTTATCAAAGATGAGAATGATCAGGATATTCAATTGACTAATGCGCTTTACGGTAAATATCAGCAATATTCCGATCGCAGCCTGCGCAAGGATTCATATTTGGGATTGTACAAACCGTATTTAGAGCACCGCAATATGCTGGCGTCAACTTATTCATCTATTGTGAAAAGCCATATTTTTAACGCCCGGGCGCGGGGGTATTCATCAACGCTTGCAGCGGCTCTGGATGCCAACGCTATTCCAACCCGGGTTTATCATACATTAATAAAAACGACTAATGAAAATTTAGCGCCGTTACACCGCTATAATGCTCTGCGCAAGAAATTATTAGATCTTAACAGCGGCGTTCATGATTATGATTTACGCGCCCCGTTATTTGAATTCAAATCCCGCGAGTACACCTGGCGGCAGGCAAAGCAGTTATGTCTGAAAGGCTTGCAGCCTCTTGGCAAAGAGTATCTTGCAATATTAAAACAAAGCTTTGGCAAAGGCTGGGTTGACGTGTATGAAAATAAGGGCAAACGTTCCGGCGCATATTCATCGGGCGCTTACGGCGTTCATCCTTATGTTTTGATGAATTATAACGGCACATTATCGGATGTGTTTACGCTGGCGCATGAGATGGGTCATGCTTTACATACCTGGTACACTATTAATAATCAGCCTTATGTGTACGGGGATTATCCAATCTTTTTAGCGGAAGTGGCTTCTACTACAAACGAAGCGCTTTTGCAAAAATATCTAATCGATCACGCCGGCGGCAAGAAAGAAAAACAGGCTTTTCTAAACGCAT
>JAUXGF010000007.1 GCA_030622395.1 Calditrichaceae bacterium | reverse complement strand
ATTAAGCGGCACCTTCAATGCTGAATATGGAAACTCCATGTCCGGTGTGGTGAATATAGTTACCAAAGAAGGCGGCACAAAATATCACGGCAAAATTCAATTCGAAAGTCACATGCTTAATAGTTCACCCTATCACAGCGCCGATTGGCTGCTGGATACCGATGATGTCGAAAAACTCTCTCCCGAAGAACAACTCAAATATCGCGATGCCAGAAGGGATAGTCTGGGCAATTCTTTTTACGAGTTTGAAAGTGTGATAAATGATGAGACTTTTGAAGACATTATTCTCGTGCCAATTTTGGGCGATTTTTTGGGTTCCTTTGACGGACCAGTTCCTTTTATTCCAAACATGACCTTTTTATTATCAGGCAGATTTAAAAACGAAGACAGCTACCTGCCCTGGGGATTTGAACTTTTACGGGATGTCATGGGCAAGGTTACCTATAAAATCAACCCAATGATGAAGCTTTCCGCTACAATTGAACGCTCTCAAAATACTCATCAGGATTATTCTCATTATTATAAATACTATAAATATTATGAAAAAGACAACAAAGGCAATTATGGTTTGGTCAAAGAATGGCATAACCGCGAGCTTCTATCATGGTCGCATACATTAAGTAATTCAACTTTCTATACATTGCGCCTTTCCCGTTTTCACAGCCACTTTGAATTTAAAGATACGGATAAAACCGTCTGGTACAATTCCGTTACCGGCGAGTTAGACAGTTCAGATTATATCGAATCTACCGGCGCGGGCGGTTTTGTCCAGGGAGGAACCGACTACTGGTGGGAAAATGAGACCGAAACTCTGGACGGGAAATTTGATTTAACCAGCCAGATACATACCAATCATCAAATAAAAACAGGTTTGGAAGTAAAGCGTCATGAAATTTTTAGGCATTATATTGAGAAGCCAACTAAGAAAGGCGCGGTCAATAATCTCGAATTTTACCGTAAGTATCCATGGGAAATAGCCTTCTATGTTCAGGATAAAATCGAGTACGATTATTTAATCATCAATTTGGGATTGCGGCTGGATTACTGCGATCCAAAGTCAAACGGCTGGGATGATATGGGAGACATCGGTTATCTTGATTCTTCCGGAACTTATCAGGCAAGCGCCGGTGAGGAAGGTAAACCAAAATATCAACTTAGTCCAAGAATAGGGCTGGCGCATCCCTTTAGCGATCGAACCATGCTGCATTTTTCTTACGGGCATTTCTTCCAGAATCCCGCCTATTCAAGTATGTTTGTGAACAGGGACGTCACTGCCGCTAAGCCTCTTTTAGGCGACATAATGATGAAACCTCAAAAGACTGTAGCCTTTGAAATCGGTTTAAAACATTCTTTTACAGATCTGTGGATTACGGATATAAGCCTGTTTTTAAAAGACATCAACGATTTGGTGGGCAGTACATATTTTGCACGTTATCCCTATGACTATACAGTGTATAATAATTCCGACTTTGCCCGCGTAGAGGGAATAACAATTATTATAGAAAGAAGATACCAAAATTATTTTACCGCCGGACTAAACTATACTCTTTCGATTGCCCAGGGAAATGAATCCGATCCTTCCGAAGGTTTTACCGATTACAGCAAGAGCAATTATAATTTACGTCCTAACCGTGATTTTTATCTTGATTTCGACCGCCGTCATGTTTTTACCATTAACGCCGATTTGCGTTTCCCCCAAAAGTTTGGTCCGCGGCTGTTGGGATTCAAACCATTGGAAAAATTCGGCATTAATGTATTAGTCGACGCATCTTCCGGTTTACCTTACACGCCGATGCTTCCGGAAGGTCAAACACGGGTGGAAAAAAATTCTGAACGGATGCCCTGGACAGCAAACGTTAATCTGCGCGCTAATCGTAATTTTAATTTTGCTGGTATCCATGCTTCTATATTCATAAAAGTAAACAATTTGTTTGATAGATTAAACACAGCCAGAGTATGGCAAAAAACCGGTAAGGCCTGGGATGAGGGCCCCACATCCAGTTATTCATTAGACAGGCAGGCGGACCCGACCTACATCGGCATGCGCCGATCTGTTAAGTTGGGGGTGTATCTAAAGTTTTAGAGCGCGCACACACGCGACCTCAAAGGTTTTCCCAAACCTTTAAGGTCTTTAAGCGATATGTCAAGATGAAAGGTATATTTGGGATTAATTTTCAATCGTCCCTTCGGGACTTTGGGATGGGAGGTTTGTCTTAACTCCCAGCAATAAATTGCTGGGATATTCTCATGCGTCCCTTTCGGGACTTTTGGGAGATGGTGGCGCTTTGATACCCAGAGATAAATCTCTGGGCTATTCTCGTTCGTCCCTCCGGGACTTTGGGATGAGATGTGCTTTTTGCATACTAATAATCCTGACAAGTCAGGATGGGTAATTCTTGTTTGTATCACGGGACTTTGTAAAATAGCGGAATTGATTAATTGATAAAAAATAAATTTGTCCCATCCCGCTCCACAGGAGTCCCCTCGGGACAAGAAAGCTGTCCCATAAGGGACATCCGAAAATAGCCCAGAGATTTATCTCTGGGTAAAAGATTCCAAAAACAAATTAAGTCCTGCAAGGGACGAATGAAATTTTCAAGTATAGTACATAAAATTGTATTTAGGAAGGAAATCATTTCATGGCTCATTCTTATGTAAATATTTTGATTCATTATATTTTCAGCACAAAGAATCGTAATAAGGATATTTCCCCGGATTTGCAGGATCGTCTTTGGGCTTACATGGGTGGAATTGCCCGTGAAAATAAAATGAAGGCTTTAGCTATTGGGGGCGTTGAGGATCATGCTCATGCGCTTTTATCTTTGCCATCCACAATTTCCATTGCCAAAGCCATTCAGTTGGTCAAAGGAGGCTCATCTAAATGGGTTCATGAAACATTTCCACTGCATGGTGATTTTGCCTGGCAGGAAGGATATGGAGCTTTTAGTATTGGCGTATCTCAGGTTGAAGATACAATTGCATATATTAACAATCAAAGGGAACATCATCACATAAAGACTTTCAAAGAGGAATTTCTTGCCTTTTTGAAAAAACATGAAATTGAATATGATGAAAGATATATTTGGGATTAATTTTCAATCGTCCCTTACAGGACTCTCGGATTATGTGGGCTCTTTGATACCCAGAGATAAATCTCTGGGCTATTCTCGCTCGTCCCTCCGGGACTTTGGGATGGCAGAAATAAAATTGTTGGGCATTATCGCTTTGTCCCTTAGCACAGCTTATCTGTCCCGAGGGAACTCCTGCGGAGAGGGACGGGACTCTGGAAAGAATGTTTGGGAATGTATCCGGTTTTAAAATTTAGAGACAGGGTTATTGTCTTTCATTTTAAAGGGAAAAATATTGAAAGAATAGGCATTTTGATTTATATAAATATAAAGGATTAAACAATATATAAAATAAATTTGTCCCGTAAGGGACATCCGAAAATAGCCCAGAGATTTATCTCTGGGAAAAGATATATACCAATATAGTAAGTAAGTCCCGCAAGGGACGGATGAAATTTGTGTGCGTTTTTAAACAATGCGATATTTTAAAAATATGTTTAAGACTAATTGTAATTATTCCAAAGGAAAAAAAATAGCTAACTATTTGCCCATACACCGGAGGGTTAATAAATGTTTTTTAAACTGCAAAATATTTTGCCGCTAATGATTGTTATTTTGCTTTTAGGACAAGATGCGACTGCTCAATCTAATCCCCCGCAAAGAAAAAGCGATGAAGGGCAGAGCAGTGGTAAATTAACAAAACCGCTTAGCCGTGCCGACGAAGGCGTAGGAGTTTTAACTTCGGGGCAGTTGCAAAATCTCACTATGAACTATGGCGCTATTACCGATACCCGCATGGCGCCCACTTACAACGCCCCGACAGAAGATTTCTTCAATTTTATTTATCCACGCAAAAACGGAGCCGATTTATGCGATGATTTTTCCTTAATATTCGCCTGTCCTAAAAACAGTAAAAACGGCGATAATGGTAATGTGATAGATTCCTACGTTGGCAGCGACGACGGCCCAATGGACTGGAATGCAAAAGACGGTTCATTCGGCGATTTGTTTTACCGGCAAAGCGCAGACCCTTTAAGTGCGCATGAAGAGCTTCGCTGGGTCGACGGTACTCCCTTTTTGGCGCACAGCGATCTACCCGAAACATGGCCCGTAGATGAAAGCGGCGCGCCTTTCTGGCCGGGAAGCTATCGGGTCGATCCGCTAACACAAAATGAAATTCCCGGAGAGTTTGCCGCAGATAGAGAAGTATATTGCGTTTTCGACGACGCCACAAATCAGGATGGAAATCCCTTGGGAATTGAGGTGCATAAGCAGGCTTATTCCTACGGACGTTCTTATGCAGAGGATTTTCAGTTCTATGATTTTATAATTATTAATACAAGCGATACGGATCTGGATAGCTGCTGGTTCGGTTTCTACTGGGATCCGGATTGCGGGGATTATTATCAGGATATGATGTTTACACCCGATGTTTCTTTATTCGATAATCTCGATAATACACAGGCGGTTTTTATGACCCGGGATATTCACGGCGATCACGGCGGAGCTACCACCCCTACTGAAAACGGCATTGTCGAAGATTACAATTTTGGATTTGTTGTGTTGAAAACTCCTAAGAATTTGGGAATTACCGACTATCACTATTTTTTCGATAAAGGACCGGAAAAAGATAATCAGCTCTGGCCGATAATTACCAGCAATCCAACTGACCCGGATTTGCCTGATCAGGCAGGCGGTTTTTTTCATGGCGATGATACGCATTTCGACAGCGAGCAGTGGATTTATGATAATTTTGCCGATGGCTGGGATTGGGTCAGTATTCAAGCCAGCGGACCGTTTACCTTTCCCGCCGGAGATACTGTTCGGTCTACTATTGTAGTAATCGCCGCTAACGATGACGCCGATTTTTATGATAATGTCAATACCGCCGTAAGCATGTTTGGAACTAACTACCAGGGTCCGGCAGGCCCGCCGCCTCCCGCCTTAACCGCTGTTCCCGGTGATGGGAAAGTATGCTTATACTGGGATGACGATCCTGAAAATATTCCTGATCAATCCACAGGTGAATTTGATTTTGAGGGTTACAAACTTTATCGCAGCCAAGACGGAGGCGCCACATGGGGTCAGGAAATAATCGACGCCCTGGGTAATTTTAACGGCTATGTTCCTATCGCTCAATACGATCTTATTAATGATATTAAAGGATTCGATCCGGTTAACGGCATGAAATATTTAGGCGACGATACCGGTCTTAAGCATTTTTTCATAGATACTACCGTGCATAACGGCGTTGAATATGTTTACACTATTACAGCTTACGACCGCGGCGATCCTGGAAAAGGAATTGAATCTTACGAGTCAGGAAAGGGCAGTAAAGAGGTTGATAAGAATTATCAAAAAATAACTCCCCGGTCTGATCCATCCGGCTATTATCCCGCTTCGCAAAATTCGGTCGAACATCCCGCCGGTATCGGTAAAACGGAAGTCAATTTGCAGATTCTTAATCCCGAATTATTAACCGGGCATGTCTATCAGATTAAATTTAATAAAACCCCGGCGGACAGCTTTTTTGTTTATGATAGCGCCGCTGCATCCGTCTCTCCTAAAATGCCGCTTAATCAAGCCTTCCTGCCGGCATTCGATGGAATAAGCGTGCAGGTAACCGCCAATCAGACCGACCGCGGCATTGAAGCAATCACCGACGGCGCAGGTTTTAATGTTTGGGGCGTAAACAGCAACGATACTTCAAATATTGACGCCACAGGACAGTGGTTTGTAACCGGCTCGACCCCTCCGTCATCGGAATATTTAGAAAGCCGCGCCGGCGATTATGAGATTACATTTAACGATGACAGTACATGGGCATATACTTACAGCGGCGCCGTTAGAACCGCTTTTATGAAAGTCCCTTTTCAAATCCGCAACATTTCTGTAAATCGCAACATGCAGGTTAATTGCTGCATACGGGATTTTAATAGTAATAGTCAGTATGATTTTGGTGAAAGAATTTATATCATTAACACTAATTATGAATCCGGTATAGCTTACGGCGATACTTTGCAGGCAAATTTACCGGATGATATCGGCTTTATGATTACGATTGAGGATAAAGAAAGCGCCAGCGTTTTTCCTTTGCCCGGGCAGAAAGCCATTATTCACGCATTCAGCCCGTTGACAATGAGCGACATGTTTTCTTATTCAACCAACGCCGCTTATGTTGATAAAAGCAAGGAAGGTTTAGATGAAATCAGGGTGGTTCCCAATCCTTACATCGTTAACGCATCATGGGAAGTTTTAGAAAATGTCCGGCGGCTGCGTTTTATGTTTCTGCCGGAGCAATGCGATATAGATATATTTACAATCAGCGGAGATAAAGTGACAACCCTTCAGCATACTAACGGCACGGGCGATGAAGAATGGAACCTGGTCAGCGATTCAAATGTGGCTGTTTCTTATGGAATATATATTTATGTGGTTACTACCGCTGATGGGAAAAAGAAGATAGGTAAGTTTGCTATTATAAAGTAGAAGTTCGTGGAGCGTGAAGCGTAGAGCGTAGAGCGAAAAGCGTGGAGCGAAAAGCAAAAAGCAAAAGAATAATAGTGCATGATTAAAAACACCACTTTTTGTCATTTCGAATCCCGATTTATCGGGTGAGAAATCTGTAACTTCAATAATCCCAAGGGTTGTAAGATTTCTCGCTCCGCTCGCGCCGCTTCGCAGGCGTCCCCGTGGGAAAATGACAATTTTTGCTCTTGTATCAGAGTTAAGCGAAGCGACCTGCCTGCCTATGGCACGGTCTCTGATACGGAGTGACGCTTCGTTAATCTTTGTAACGAGTTTTTGTACCCTCTTTTATTTGAGGTATTACGATTATCTCTAAAATTTTCGGAGATCAGTATGAAAAAAAGATATATTTTAATTTTATCCTTTTTATTGATGTTCGGTTTAAACAGCGGTTTTGCTCAATTTTCCAAAACCGGCTCGGCTGCGGCTCAGTTTTTAAAGATAGGAGTCGGCGCCAGAGCTATGGCGTTGGGCGGGGCTTACGGTTCTCTTGCCGATGACGCCGACGCCCTGTATTGGAATCCCGCCGGTCTGGTATTAATAAATAAACCTGCATTGTACGGAAGCCATACATCATGGTTTGCTGATATAACTCATCAGTTTGGCGGCGTTGTTCTTCCTTTAGGAGCATCCGGGGTTGTTGGATTAAGCGCTATCGTCTTAAATATGGATGAAATGGAAATTACAACTATAAAACAGCCGCGCGGCACCGGCGAATTTTTCGACGCCTCTGATTTTGCTATCGGACTTTCGTATGCGCGATGGATAACCGACCGCTTTTCCGTTGGGTTAAGCGCTAAATATATTAACCAGAGAATTTATAATGAATCAGCGGCAGGTTTGGCTTTCGATATTGGCACTCGTTTAAGAACCGGCTTTCACGGTCTTATAATCGGAATGAATCTTTCCAATGTCGGCGGTAAAATGCAGCTTGAAGGAAGGGACCTTTTGCGGGGTTATGATTCAAATCCGAACAGCTCGAAAAATCCTTATACCGATTCCAATTTGAATACGGAACTCTGGTCGCTGCCTACAAATTTCAGAATGAGCGTTTGTATGGATATAGTCGGGGGTGAAAATTCACTTATTGAATCTAACGGTAATTTATTGATATTAAGCGTCGACGGCAATCATCCCACCGACGGACCGGAAAAAGCTGCTGTCGGGGTCGAATATCAGTGGCAGAGGCAGGCGGCGCTCCGCTTTGGCTATAAGATTAATCATGATGACGAAGAGTTTGCCTTTGGAGGCGGCTTAAAAATAAATTGGGCAGGCAGGGATTTTTCTTTCGATTACGCTTATTTGCCATTTGATAAGTTAGATGATGTTCAGATTTTATCGTTTAGCTTTCAATTATAATTCTAACCAAAAATATTTGTGTAGATCTTTAGGATAGCCACTAAGGCTCTAAGACACAAAGATAAAATAATTAGTGTCTGAACGAAAAAGCATAGTTTTGTCATTTCGAATCCCGATTTATCGGGTGAGAAATCTTACAACCCTTGGGATTATTGAAGCGACAGATTTCTCCCTTCGCTCGAAATGACAAAAAATGTTTTCGTTCAGACACTAATTAATAAACTTAGAGTCTTTGTGGCTTAGTGGCAAAAAGAAGGGATCTGATTTTGAAGAAAGTAAAATCCAAAAGCCATAAACAATTATCAAAATGACGATTTTATAATTATGACTAAATTCAGTTTATTTAAAACCCCTATTCAAAGACGGGACTTTTGGGACAGCTTATGTTTTTTATCGCCGTCTCTAATAGTTTTTATTGTATTTATATTCCTTCCGATTGCTATCGCCTTTTATCTAAGCATGATGAAGTGGGATTTATTATCGGCGGACAAGCAATTTGTGGGTCTTACAAATTATATTTATTATTTAAAAGATCCGTTTTTTTATAAGGTTTTGTTGAATACCCTGTATTATGCCGCCGCTCATATTCCTTTGGATTTGGTGTTTTCATTGAGCCTTGCGCTGCTGCTTAATAAAAAGCTGAAAGGATTGTCGTTTTACCGTACTGTTTATTTTATTCCGGTAATATCATCAATGGTGGCGGTAAGCGCGGTATGGATCTGGATTTACGAGCCGGAAAGCGGCGGATTAGCCAACTACTTTTTGAGCCTGTTAGGTATTTCACCCTTAGGCTGGTTGAATGATCCTAAGTGGGCTATGCCCGCTATTATTATAATGTCCGTCTGGAAAGGGTTGGGATATAACATCATTATCTTTTTAGCGGGTTTGCAGAACATTCCAGACAGCTATTATGAAGCCGCCCGCGTGGACGGAGCTAACGCCTGGCAGCAATTTCGGAATGTAACCCTGCCCTTGCTTTCACCCATAACCTATTTTGTAGTTCTTATGGGAATTATTAATTCGTTCAAAGTTTTTACCCAAATAGAAGTAATGACCCCGGAAGGAGGTCCCTTAAACAGCACTTCAGTAATAGTATTTTATTTATATCAGGAAGCGTTTCATAAATATAGATTCGGACGCGCCTCGGCTCTGGCATTTATTTTATTTATTATTGTGATTGCTATTACCATGATTCAACGCGCCTATTCCGAGAAGCGGGTGCACTATGAGTAAGTTGAAATTAAATTATCATCGCGACGGCTTCGAATGCGCGTCAACTTAAGGAGCAGGCAAATATTGATAAATTAATCTGGCTGGAATATAGTCCCGTGAGGGACGATTGAAAATAGCCCAGAGATTTATCTCTGGGTAATGGATTCTAAATTGATCGGGGGGCGTCCCATAGGGACGCTTGAAAATTCGATAGATTGTAATTTTAATTAAAAGATTTCAGCCGTCCCTAACGGGACGGGAATGGATTTTCTCAATCAATCCCCAGCCCCGAATTTTCGGGACTGGGCTATTATCAAATGTCCCTACGGGACAAATTAATACATATATATTTGTTAAGTTGACGCCTATGAGACGGCTTCGGAATGTGAGTTCGAAAAACTCAGAACAGGACTCTGAACGTTAAAGATAGCATTAACAAAATCGGAAATAGGACTCTAAGCGTTAAGACATGTATTGACAAAATCGGAAACAGGACTCTAAGAGCTTAGACACGTATTGACAAAATTGGAAATAGGGCTCTAAACGTTCAGACACGTATTCTTAAAACTCGGAATAGAAAATCTAATAGCTAACAGCTTAAAAAAAGAGAAAATATAATCATGATGTTAAAAGAAACCATATTTTCTTCAAAAGTATTAACCATAATAACCCACCTCCTGTTAATTATTGTGGGCGTTTCAATGATCGTTCCGTTTTTATGGATGCTGTCCACTTCGCTGAAGGATGTAACGGAGCTTTACCAATATCCGCCAAAATGGATACCGTCACATTTCAACTGGCAAAATTATATTGACGCTTTAAAGTTGGCTCCTTTCGGCAGATTCTACATTAACAGTATTTTTGTAACTGTTTGCATTACTATGGGGCAGCTTAGTACAGCCTGTTTAGCGGCTTATGTTTTTGCCAGAATAGAATTTCCCGGGCGGGATATACTTTTTATCATTTACCTTTCCACTATGATTATCCCGATTCAGGTTACTATTATCCCTTTGTTTTTAATTGTCAAAGAGTTTAACTGGATTGACAGCTACCAGGGTTTGATTGTACCGTTCATTGCCCGCGCCTTTCCTATTATATTTTTACGGCAGTTCTTTTTAACGCTGCCCAAAGACCTTGAAGACGCCGCAAAAATTGACGGCTGCGGCAGGCTGCGCTTTTTATGGAAAATCCTGCTGCCCACTGCACGCCCGGCGCTGGCGGCTATCGGGTTGTTCACTTTTCTGTTTCACTGGCGGGATTATATGTGGCCGCTGGTAATTACGAATTCGGCGGAGATGCGCACCCTGCCGATCGGACTGCGCTATTTTGTATCCGAGCAGGGCACGCAGTTTCACTACATGATGGCGGCGTCTATTATTGTGACTATTCCCATAGTTATAGTTTATTTGATTGCTCAAAAGCAATTCGTCAAAGGCGTAACAATGACCGGGCTTAAAGGATAGCCGCGTAAGTAAAGGAAACAGGATGCGATTGATTATTAAAAGATTTTTAGTTGCAAAAATAATTTCATTCTTACTGTTATTTATTTTGACGGGATTTTTCTTTTCCTGTAATAAACAAGCGGATGATAAGCGTCTGCAAATAACAATATGGTATCCCTTTGGCGGGTTGACCGGACAGTTTTTTAATAAATTGATTGATGAATATGAAAGCGCCCATCCCCAAATTGATATCAAACCGGTTTACACAGGAGGCTATGCCGTAACAGCCCGAAAAGTTATTACAGGCATTGTTTCCGGTATTTTCCCGGAGGGCGGCATTATTCCGGCGGCTCCGCTTTTTACCGGCAGAACGGGCAACTACCGCATTCAAGATTATCTCAATAGCCCGCAGGGATTGAATCAGGATGATTTTTATCCTGTGTTGTGGGAGTTCAATAAATTTAAAAATAAAATTTGTTCTCTTCCTTTTGCCAACAGTACGCCAGTGCTTTTTTATAATAAAGATTTGCTCAAAAAAGCCGGATTAAATCCTGATCAGCCTCCTGAAACATGGCGGCAGCTTAAGACTATGGCAAAGAAAATTACCGAAAGTAGTAATAATGAAGGTAATAAAAATGTATGGGGAGTGGCAATAAGCAACCAGGATTGGATACTTAAATCAATGATCATCCAGAACGGCGGGCAGATAATTGATTCCACCGGTAAGAAGCCCATGTTTAATTCTGATAAGGCGGTTGAGGTATTAGAATTCTGGCGGAATTTAATAGAGGAAAAATTGACGCCGCCGGCAATGCACACCCGCGCCCGCGCTCAGTTTTTTGGCGGCAGGGCGGCGTTTTTGCTGGTTACCAGCGGCATGGTTAATACTTCTATCAAAACCGCTGATTTTGAGTTTGGCGTCGCTTTCGTGCCCAAGTTCAATCCTGATAATCAATATTGCGTAACGGTTGGGGGCGTTTCATTAGCGCTGTTTCCTTCCAATCCTAAAAAAGAGCAGGCTGCCTGGGATTTTTTCCGCTGGTTATTATCAAAAGAGATTGTCAGCCGCTGGGCTGTTCAAACAGGTTATATACCGATTCGTAAATCGGCTTTAGAATCGGAAATAATACAAGATTTGTTTTTGAAAAACCCGCAGTATAAAGCAGGATTCGAACAGATTGCCTATGCGCAGACATACCAGCATTTCTGGCAGATGGGCGGTATGGATGAATATTTACGCAAGGCTATCGAACAGGTAGAGTTAAATGCCGCGTCTCCTAAGCAAGCCTTAGACGAAGCGGCTCAAAGCTTGTTAAAAGATATTCAGGAAGAATGATTTGGATAGTAGAATATCCTCAGTGAAGGGGTTAGGGGTGGGTTTGTGTTATTCCAAATATACACCCAAATAAATCCCCCACCCCGTCACTGAGGAATTACTTTGAATATTGTTTGTAGCTTGATTATTGTTGTTTGTAATTTTATAAAAATTAATTTCTAAACTAAAATAGGAAAAATAAACATGAATATTGCCTTATCAACCGCTGCGTTTTTTCCCCGTGATATTGACGAGTGCATCGCATTAGCCAATTCTGTCGGGATAAAAACTTTAGAGTTAATGCCCCAGGATATTTCGGAGTGCACTGTCGAATTTGACAAAGAAATAAAAAGTATTGATCCCGATATGTGGATTTATTCAATACATTTTCCGCTTGTACTATTGGCTTTCTTTTTTAATCCGAATCCGAGAGCAAAAAAAACAGGGGAAGAGATATCCCGTAATCTAATAGACATGGCTGCGTATTTAAATACTAAGCTGATAGTAATGCATTCGCCGCACAAAGAAAAAGGAACGCCGGTCTTCCGGGATGTTTCAATCGAACATATCCGTTACTTGTGTGATTTAGCGGCGGAAAAAGATATAAAAATTGCCATAGAAAATAATCCGGGGTCGGATACTTCACACCCGCAGGATCTTTTAGCTTTTATCAAAGAACTCGATAGAAGTAATATTATTATCGTTATCGACACCACAGAATCAATGGAAGCGGGAGTAGCCCCTGAAGAATTTTTAGAGAAAATCCCCCATGTTGATCATCTTCACATAAGTGATTTTTCAAGCAATGGGAAACATTTACCTTTGGGATTAGGGGATATCAAATGGGAAAAAATTGTAAATCTGATGAAGTCCAGGGATTATCAGGGGAAATGGGTGATTGAATTATCGTATCGACATATGCTTGAGAATGCAGAAACAACTTTAAAGGAAAGCGTGAACTTCTTAAGAGATCTGCTTGTTTGATAATGAATTAAATTAAAGAACTTGCCACTAAGGCGCTAAGACACAAAGGAAATATATGACTTATAAACCCGCATCTCCAAAAGAAGAATCAATTGCCAAAAAAATTGTAGATGCGGCATATACTGTTCATAAGACATTAGGGCCGGGATTACTTGAAAAAGTATACGAAATCTGTTTTTGCCATGAATTATCCAAAAGAGGATTAAAATATCAAAGACAGGTTGATATCCCGATTGTATATGATGGAATTACTTTTGATGAAGGCTTACGTTTAGATGTTCTTGTTGAAGAACTAATTATTTGTGAATTGAAAGCTGTAGACGAAATTAATCCGGTATGGGAAGCACAAATACTTAGTCATTTAAAATTGACAGATAAACGACTCGGCTTTCTTATCAATTTTAACGTAAGGCTTATCAAAAATGGAATTAAAAGATTTATTATTTAATATAGGTTTCTCTTCATAGAGTCATTTGTCTTGTGAAATGCTTCCCAATTTCGGCGAATCAGAATAACAAATATCCCTGTTTAAACTTAAAGAGAATAATTCTGATTTATCGAGAAACTAAATTTCTGAGTTAAGTAGGTTCAGTTTTTAACCTTTGTGTCTTAGCGCCTTTGTGGCAATCTCTTATAAATAAAGCAGATAGAAATATGAAATTCAAAACTATCGGAATCATCGTCAATCCCGCGGCCGGCGCGGATAGCGAATCGAAAAAGGAAACATTCAACAAGTTAGCCGCTAAATTAAAGCAGTATAAATTGTTGATTGCTCCCGGCAGTATGGGAGAAGAATATCTCTCAAAATTATCCTCAAACCACAAGGTAATCGGCGGACAGGAATATTTCGACCACAGGGATACAATCAGCATAGCCCAGAAAATGGCGGCAGCCGGGGCGGATTTGCTAATCGGTATTGGCGGCGACGGCGCTTTAGCCGATATATCTTATGGAATTTATCAAATAAAAAATGATGTTCCTATTATCGGGATAGGCGTCGGCTCTACAAATGCCGGTTCTCTGATTCGCTTCAAAGCGGCGGAACTGGATAATTTTAATCTTGAAGATTTAAAGGAAGAAAATCTTAATTGTGTTTTAGCTTTTTATCAGGATAAATTAGTTGGATTGGGATTTAACGACTGCGTTATCGGGACGACTATCGTCGGCACTTTGGGTGGTAAGCAGACGGATCTGGACGCGGCGCAGCGCATTCAGGGCAGAAAGGTTAAAGGTAAATCACAGCCTATAGGGACGGGTGAAACAACAGTCTTGAAAAACGGTCAGGCGATGATTACCGGCATAAATCAGCAGGTAGGGCAGATTATCGCCGCGCCTGTGGATAATCGTTATTTGGGTAAAGCGGTCAGCGGATTGCTGTGCTGGTCGCCTTTTTTAAATTACGGCGCAGCATTGGCAGCGGTCTCTTTTCCCGTTGTTCAGGTAAATGTCGATAAGAAGGTTTTGGATCAAACCGAGCCTTTTAATTTATCGCAATTATTATTCGATGAAGAAGACAGTATTGAACTACGTGGAATAAAACCGGGAGCGGTTCTTTGCCTGGATGGTAATCCGCACTTGGTTCTTAAAAAGGATGACATAATCAAAATTAGATTCAAAAGAAATGCAGTTAGGACTTTAGTATAGAATTTGGTGTTGGGTGTTAATTATTGTGTTTAAGGCGCTGGGTAAAAAGAACTTGGCATTCCGTCATTCTTTAGCTTAACTCCGTACCGACATTAAATTAACGAGATCTTGTATTTGTCCCAAAGGGACTTATGATAATAGCCCAGACATTTATGTCTGGGTCGAGAATTCCCATATAATGGGCGTCCGGTATGGACGCTTGAAAATGTGACTATTTCGTATTTATTTATCGATTATGAATATTACATCCGTCCCTAACGGGACTGAAAAATCATTAATTATTCATTCCCAGCAATGAATTGCTGGGCTATTATCGGCTGTCCCAAAGGGACTCATGTGGAGCGGCGCGGGACAGGGCTGCCCTTTGGCGCATATAAACACTCATGGGCTGCAGCCCTCAACAAACAATGGAAGTAGCCACTAAGGCACCAAGGCTCTAAGTATTTAAAAATTAATT
>JAUXGF010000155.1 GCA_030622395.1 Calditrichaceae bacterium | reverse complement strand
TAAACCCATTTGTCATTTTCCCATGGGGACGCCCGTGGCGCGATCCTGACGCTTTGGGAGGGTGAGAAATCTTACAACCCTTGGGATTATTGAAGTTACAGATTTCTCACTCCGTTCGAAATGACATTTGCTATTTATTATTATACTTACCTACAGACATCGACATAGAACCATTTAAATATTTATACTATCAAAAAATTACCTATTTTTTTTAAATTTCGTCTTTCTTCCCCCGTTTAGTTTGTAAAACAAATTTATAATGGATTGCATCATCCGGGCAGATATTGAGGCAGCGGGCGCAGCTAAAACAATCGGCGGGCATTTTGCTTTTTTCTACCAATCCCTTTGCAGCATCAACGGGACAGGCGCTAATGCAGGCGCCGCATTTAGTGCAATTATTATGATCTACCTGTACCCGCGCTATGCTGAAACTCTCCGCAATCCATGAAACCAATCCAAACGGACAGACAAACTGGCAAAAAGGACGATATATAAATAAACTCATTATCAGTACGATAATTATAGTCATCAATATGGAATGCTCATTAAAATCAAAATCAAAGAGATTGAAAGGATTAATATAATGATAGAGAACTAAACCTTTTCGGGAACCTGTTATGCCAAAAAGTAAAAGAATTGTAAGCGCAAAAACAATTATACGGATAGAATTGCTCAACCAAAAGGGCGGTTTGTAATGTTTAATTTTTTTAGGAAGCGGAATACTGTAAACTAATTCCTGCAACGCCCCGAATGGACAAGCCCAGCCGCAGATCAGTTTGTTCCCTATAATTGCCAGGACAATAAAAAAGGCAAAAGCAATCACTTTATTTAAAGGATCCGGATAGAGCCCGACCATTGATTTGAATACCTTTACTATGCCTTCCATAGGATTCGGAGATTTACCGAGGGCAAAACCGGCTGCCGCTAACGCAATAAAAAGAACCATTAAATAAACAGCCCGCGGATACCATACACGCCGATCCTTTTTTGACTGCGCATTATCCGGTTTACCAAGCCGGGCAAGAAACACAAGCCCCCAAAGAACAAGGACTAAATATATATAATATTTCAAGAAACCCGATACATGCGAAAGAATATGATGCGCAGCCTGATTAAGCCGCTCCTGCGGTACGCCTAATTTTTTTAATGATTTTTTCTTCGGAACCCTGAGCGGCAGTTCCAGCTCACGCGCTAAAGATTTTTTTGTTACGCCCAGCTTTTTAGCCGCCTCCTTTATAGACATATCAACGGTTACGTGTACATTTCTAACTTCCTTTTTCTGTTCAAATAAAATGCCGGAAACAACAATAAGGATACCTATGATTAAAGATGCAGCCATCCATATTCGCTGCTGTTTGGATAATAGAGAAAACCAGATTCGCATTGCCCGCTCCTTGCTGGTTAAATAGTAAAGGTGAAGAATTGAATTAATGAATTAATGAATTATTGAATTGATGGGTGGATTATCTAATTAGCCATTTAACCATCCCTCTGAATATTATATTTAACGGATATACCGATCTGCAATTGATTTGCAATAATGAGTATCGGTATAACTGTCAAGACGAAATGGTTAAACCGCCCCGCCCCGCAAGCGGGATTTCCGCTTCGCTACAACAGGCGGGATTTCATAAATTCAACAAACCATTTCTGTTCCAGTATACTGAATTATTGTTTTTCTATTGACTCTGTACCTTCAGCTCCCGCTTCATTTTCTTGTTTAGCCAATTCCTGCTGATATGCTTTCCAGCCGGGGCACCATTTCGTGTGCCACTTCCAGATTTTGGCAATGATTGAACCGGGCTTTCTTTCGGCATAGTTATGCAATTTACATTCCCCGCAATTTGATTCCATCTTTAATTTTCTCCTTTTGGCTATTGTATAGGAATTTCGATGTATTATTAAAATAGATACTGGATGCTCGATACTGGATGCTGGATGAAGAAACTTAAGTAACCGGTAATCGGTAATCGGTAATCAGTAACCGGCATCAAACATCAAGTAATCAGTATTTCCGAAAAGCATCAAGTATCAAGCATTCCCGCAAAAGCAGGATTTAAGCTCCGCTCCAACCAGCATCCAGCATCCAGAATCAAGTATCGCTTTCAATAATCAACTGTGCTCTTGTTTTCTTATCAATCAACCAGCTTCGATTCCGGCACATCCTCGCTTTTTTGTTTTAAACGAAATTGGTTTGGGCGCGATTTAAGAACTTTACGCAGCCAGCTTTCTGGATACCCCTTTTCCTGCGGGCGGTTTTTTTCGTCTTTTACATAACCGTCGTTATATTTTGTTATTAAATGTTCAGCTAATTCCCGCCATCGTGATACTGTCAATTCAGCCTGCATAACGGAGTAATCGGTCAGGTAACGCTTCATTAATTTGGGATTCGTTTTGACAAGTTCTACCGCTGTTTTTTCCACAGCCGGCTGCAGGGCTAAAAAGTTTCCCTCGATTTCCCTTTGCACCGCCTGAATTTCCGGCAGCATGTAACAATATCTCAAGTTAGCGAAATTGGCGGTAAAATTAAACACCCACCAGGCGGACTCCCATGAAAATTTAGCAAGGCTGCCAACTACAAAGGATTTGGGGATATCATCGATGCAGCAATACAGCGGCACATAGCAGGTAGTATATGTGTCGTCAACTCCGTACCAAAGAACGCCGCCCACGCCATCCGGAAGCCATGACCTTGATTGGGAAACAATTGAAAAGCCCGTCTGCTGCGTGGATACCGGACGTTCCCATGCATATTCGACGCTGTCTACTTCCCAGGTAATCGGACGCCAGCGGTTGGGAGTGCCGTGCGGCCCGGCGTCGATTCCTTGTGTCATATCATATTCGGTTCCTTCATAATGATCGCGCATCAGGGCAAACACACCGGCGGTTGAAAGCTTACGATCCGGTTTGATCCACAGAGGATATGGTTTGGCGCCCTCGACAGCGCGGCAGTAATCAGGCGAAAGGTCTTTTGAAGGCGCGGCGCGGCGGAAGATACTCCAGACGCGTGTGTCGGCATATCTTTGATTTTTCGGGGTTGCCGGGCAGTAAGCTTCGCAAAATCTAAACGGCTCTCCCGACGCCGGATCGTAATAACCTTTTTCTACGGCAAATGAAATAACATTATCGGAATAGATACAGTTTTCCGGATCATCCAGCGGAAATTCACCGATCCGGGCTTTGTTGGCATGAGCGCAAATATATCCGTCCGGGATTTTCATTGCCACCCACAGAGCTCCCTTTCCGCCGGGGCCCGGCCCGATCATTTCTAATATCCAGGCTTCTTTTGTGTCGGCAATCGAAAACGATTCGCCGGTTGAACAGTAACCGTACCCGGCAGCTAAATCTGTAATCACTTTAACAGCCCCTCTGGCAGTTTTAGCCCTTTGTAAGGCAAGCTGCATTAAATTCCAATAATGCAGCATTCCGTCGGGATTGCGCAGTTCCTGTCTTCCGTCAAATGTCGTTTCGGCAATTACCAATTGATGCTCGTTCATCAAATAAATATAAGCGTAAGTGTGAGCCGCCTGCTTAATTCTGCCGCGCACATTACCAGACCAATCGGTTATATCAAGCGAATCTCCCGGCTGGTAATCTGCCGCCGGAGTGCGCCTGAGACGAGGATGAAACTCTCCGTCACAGGTGTAAGTAATCATTACCGAACCGTCTTTAGAGGCGCCTTTGGTTACTAACAGGTTTGTGCAGGCTTCAACCTGTAAAACAGTTATAAAAATGCCCAGACAAACCACAGATACAAACAATGGTTTTTTCATATTTCACCTTCCAATTCAATTTCTTTGCTGCGAACAAACGTTCAGCAATTTTGACAATGATAAATTTTAAAATTATCACATCCTTGCTATCTTATTTCAACGGACAAGTAATATTTTTTTAAATAGAACGGTATCACCTCCTTTCAATTTTGCGATATATAACCCGGAGGAAACCGGGTTACCGAACTTATCTGTACCGTTCCAGGATACTTTATTGATACCGGTTATTAAATGTCCAGGATTTATCTGTTTTAACTCTCTGCCTAAAATATCATAAATGGTAATTTCAATGTTTTTAATTTTATTCCCGTTTATATTAAATAAAAAATTTGTACTTGAATTAAAGGGATTGGGATAATTTTGAAATATTGTAAAATCATCTAAATAACTAAATGTGTTTTTATCTTCAATAGATGTAATCTCACCTATATGAAAAGCCGGTTCCATTAAACATTCTATTGAGTTACCGCATCCATCTACAGACTTCAATTTTAAACAATAATAACCATTGTTTAAATTGGGAAGATATGATACATAATAAGGATTATTATCTTCAATTGTAAGAATTTGCCAGTTTGTATCTTCGAGGCTAGAGTAAAATAATTCGGTTGAAAAAACTTCAATATCATCCTCTAATCTAAAAAGTATTTTGTTTTCCGAATCCGGCTCAAGGATATTGGCCAAAATACTATTAGTTGAGATTTGAAATAGCGACAGATATGGTGGGTTTTTATCCTCGCTATTCAAATTAAACGTTGCCTTAACCTGTGAAATGCCCGGATATGTTGCAACCTCATTTTGATCATCTACGATTGTCATTTCGTATTTACCTTGTGAAACAGGAATAGTTAAACCAGTGGAATCAAAACCAAGATTTAATGCATACGGTTCAAACCATAAATGAAATTGACCATTTGTACAAAGTGAATCTTCAGAATAAAGGGAGTAGTCAATTGGATAATGCCTGAGAATATCATTGGTTTGTGAAAGAAATAAATAATTCCAGCGGCCATAGGGTGAACGTATTTTAATTGTATCCGCTTCATTAACAAACTTACCAAACCAATACGTAGGCGTCAGGCCAATTTGTACGGTCTTTGTTTCTGATAATTTAAAAGGCGGCGCGCTTCTTTCAACATAATAATACCCCTGGACATAATCCTCTTTTATCCTAATTTCAGGAGTACATAGATGACCATACAGAATATTAACGACATAAATCCCCTGCCAAAATATTGAGCTTCTTAAACTTAAATTAGCGCTCGTGTCCTGAAAAACCCTTTGTGTAAAAGGATACATATAATAAGGGTCATAAGGTCCATATTGATGTGAACTAGGATTGAAGGTAAATAACCGAATTTCATGTTTTTTATTAATAGAATCCGGTAAATGATAAATAAAATCGGCATAAGCAAGATTAAGCGGATCATTCGTAATCACTGTGTCTTTACTAAAATCAAAAAAAGGGCCATTTAGTAAGTAGAGATTTCCATCATTAGCCAACTGTTTACCCTTAACAGCCCACTCGCAATCCAAATAGGATGATATTTTATTATACTTAAACAGAAAAGAAGTTGAATCGATGTTTGGGAACCAAATATTTAAACCCGTTCCTAAAATATTATTAAACATCATAAAAGAGATTGTGTTTATTCGTAAAGCATTTGAATTCTCACGGAAAAGTTGATATTCCGTTGTATATGTTGCTTCATTTTTTAAAAAAGTTACAGTAGTGTCTGAAGTAACAGATATACTGTCTTTTACAAAAAAAGTATGGCTATTTTCTGAAGGAGCATAACCCAAGAGTATGTGATACATACCTTCAGGAATATTAGCAGTATAATCTTCACTATTAACATTCTCGAAAATATCAATTCCTTGTTCATTGTAAATCCATATATAAGAAATAGAAAAATCAGCGTCAATCGTAAGTGAATAAACCTGCCCCTTTATCAGAGCAGGTTTTGAAATATGGTTTATAAAGTTTGTAGGATTATTAATTGCCTTTCCATTCTCGATATAAACAGAATAGCCATTATCTGAAGAATAGCCGGGTTGGCATAATATTTTTTTATATGGTAAAAGTAATAAAAATGAACTAACAAGGAAAAAAAACAAAGTTTTCATTCGTTATCTCCACTACTTTTTGTCTAAATTTTGCTACGATTAAAAACTACATTTAGCACTTATTATTAGCGAAAAACGTAAAGTGCTTGCCGCCAATTAAAAATAAATAATCCCTTATTCTTTTCTCATAATGTAGTTGTTGGGTGTAGTGCATAGTCCCCGCCTTTGGAACGGGCTTAGCTTTTAGAAATAGACAGATTTATGGTAAACATCGCAGCAATCCATGCCTTATTACGTTAGGCACCATTTGTTTATTTATATCTTTTAAAGAATATCCAACCAAGTGTTTTAAAAAATTGTGCCTATTCTGAATAGTCTTAATAATCTCGCAAAGATTTCCTTCTGTTAATACAAAATCAACATATGGAAAAAGAGAAGATATAATAATATCAAATACATCTGATAAAACAGGCTTTCGATTAGTAGGATAAAACTTGTAAAACACAACATAGCTAGTTGATTTGATTGATAAAAATCTATCTAAATCTATTTTTTTACCATCGATAAGCAGACTATTCGCAAACTTGTTATCTCTTAATGATATTTGTTGCGTCGAAGCAAGAAAATTAAAGTTTTCAATTTCAGCAACTGAGTATAAAGCTTTGGTTCTGGGAAAATTCTTTTTTAGGTCCAATATACCATTTAATATTTCTTGACGAGAACCTATCCAATACTCAGTGCGTTCTGTAAAACCAGAATCTTCAATTACTTTTGTCAGTTTTTGTCTTGCATTTAGACCAGGTTCGTGTATCGCAAAAGGGGCAATGACGATAGGATTTATTTCATTATTTTTGAAGTAGTTATTTATTTCCTTTTCGAAGATACTATGATGTC
>JAUXGF010000276.1 GCA_030622395.1 Calditrichaceae bacterium | reverse complement strand
TGCCTTTTTGAAACTGCCATAAAATATCCCTGCCAAAGGTCAGCGCCGAGAGAAAAGTGTAGCTGTCAATTGTCGACATAATAATGGCTAATAAGCCGGCAAAAAACAGTCCTTTTAAAAATGGGGGCAATATATATTGTGCCAATTGGGGATATGCCATCAACGGATTTATATCAGGCAATAATACGAAGGCATACAGACCGGTTGTCATAGTCAGCATATCAAAAACAAACCAGAAGGCGATGGAGATGATAATTCCCTTGCGCGCGGTTTGTGGAGTTTTAGCCGCGGCGCACCGCTGGTGAAAACCGGGATCAATAAAAGTCCAACTGGCTATCAAAAACCAGACAATCAAATTTTGCCAGGAAAGTCCGCCGGAAATACTTTTATGTCCGGCGTCTAAATGTTGGGGCAGTTCGGCTAATGAAACCGACGAGTTAATCAAATAAATAAATAAAATAATAAATCCTGAAAACATTAATACAAATTGCAGCTTATCAGTTTGCACAACAGAACGAAAGCCGCCCCAGTAAACATAGATGATTGAAAAAAATGTACCGAACAAAATACTGACGAAAAAGCTTATATTACAAATATGCTGCAACAATATGCCAAGCATTAAAATATATGGAGCGGGAGAGGTCATAATTATCAGAAAAAAACTGCCCAGCAATCCAACCGGTTTATTATAGGATTGATAAAGCATGTCGGGGATGGAATAATTATCTGCCCGGCGGATTTTGGGGGCTAAGAATATTGCAAAGAGCAGGGCAAAAAAATAGTAAGGCAAGCCGAAAACAAACCAGACGGAGATCCCGTAAGAATAGACAAATTCACCCACACCGAGAATTCCGCCGTACCAGGTTGTTACTAATGTGGCTATAAACGCCGGGACACTCAGCGAACGCCCGCTTAATAAGTATTCATCCTGACCGGCATTTTTTCGTTTGGCTTTAAAACCAAAATACAGCAGTAAGATGAAATAGATTAAAAAGGGAATCGAATCAATTGTACTAATTTTCAAAAGTAATATCCGTTTTTATAAGAGAATTCACCCCCTAAATCCCCCTCTCTTTTTTAAGAAAGAGAGGGGGACTTGGAAATTCCCCTCTTGGGAGGGTTAGGGGTGGGTAAGAAAAAGCTGCGGCTGAACTATCCCTTGTGGGAAAAGTATTTTAACTCACCCCCATAAACCCCAAATTTTCGGGAATTGAAGAATTTGATATTCTTAGAATCACACCAAACAAAATCAGTGAAAATCCGCGTTATCCGTTTCATCAGTGTTCTATAAAAACCCGCAGATGTATTAGAGTTGAAATAAGTTTTACTTAATTACACCCTTTTTAAAACTTCGTACAAAAACACTTTTCCCGAATCAAATTCGATCTGACAATTTTCAGATTCGTATACATTACTTACTCCAATAAAAGAAGGATTAAAATTTCTATTGGAAATTGTATAACGGAATCCTTTTAATGTAAGATTAGTAACCGGCGCCATGGATAAGATGGATACGGTTTTGCCGGTTTCTCCTTTAATTACGTGCTTCCCGGCATTTAAGATTTGCATCTTACCGTAGTTATCATAAATCTCAATCGGAACAGATTCCCGGTAATCCTGAAAAATCAGCATATTGCCGATTGTATGATCGGCGCGTTTGCCGAAAGCGGAAAGAATCTTTAAACGGCGCGGGGAAAGTGTAAGAGCAAACCTTATTGCTTTCTGCATATCGGTATAATTCTGATCGGGTCTGTTTATAATTTTTGTATCTGAAAAATGGCGGCGCAGCTCCGGTGTAATTGAATCAAGATCGCCGATAATATAGTCCGGTTTAATGTTTAATATTCTGCAATTGACCGCCCCGCCGTCAGCGGCAATGATAATGGAGACGTCGGCTAAAATTTCTTCCAATAAAAGTGATTCGATAATCTCGCCATTGGCAATTATAGCAATAATTTTATCATACATTATAATTCAACCTGAATAGCTGCATAAAAATTTCTGCCGGCTGCGGGATAATAATAAGCTGTATTAGCCCAACTGTCGTAATAACCGGCTGTTTCGTATTCGCTGTCAAGCAGATTATTAACTTTTAACAAAATACGAAATGCCGGGAAATTTAACAAGGCGTCAAACCGGTACGCTGCAAAAACGTTTACCGTTGTATAAGAATCAATTATGCGGGAATCGTCTTGTGTGTTATCAAGATATTGTTTACCTATATACCGTAAAGCCAGCGAGGAATTTAATCCTTTATAGTTTGCTGCGAATCTTAAATTTGCTATGATATCCGGAAAACCGGCGATTGTATTACCGCTGAAATCGATTTCACCTCCGCCGTAATCTTTCTTTATAAACTTGCTGAAATAATTTTCGCTGTATGAAATATTTCCGCTGATTGTAAAATAGCTGCGGAAACGGCTGACTGCTGAAAATTCCACGCCGCGGTGAATAGTACTTTCCGCATTACCTTTAATAGGATTTCCATCTTTATCATGATCGCCATAAGGAATAATTTCATTTCTAAAATCCATCATATAAAAATTAAGCGAGCCGGATAATAGCGGGCTGCGGTAGCTGACGCCCAATTCAAAATCAATCAATTCTTCCGGCTTAACACAGGGATCGCTCCATTTAACACATTTAATTTGTCCATTGTGCCTGACCGTATCGTTTTTCGTAAACAGTGGAGCTGCGCCAAGGTCATCGGGTCCAGTCCAGGTATCGTATAAATCATCGTCCGAGGGCTCGCGCTGGGCGTAGGAAAGATTACCATAAATGTTTAGATTTTGGTTAAAAGAATAGTTAACGCCAAAGCGGGGACTAAGAAAATTGTAATCGACTGAATATTCATTTACATTTGCGCCTTGAAAAAGAGCCGTCGGTTTTTGAGCAAAATTGTATGTTTTGTGTTCGAACAATAAATTGCTCAATATTTTTATATTTTTGGAATAATCATAAAGATGATTAAAAAAACCGGATATAACTTTTTTGTCGCCTTCATAAAGATGATATTTACGATCCGGATTGTACTGTGCCGGGATATTTTTTGCCCAGATTACTTTGCCGTAATGTTTACTGTCAAAACCATAAGCGGAAAATCCTAAAGTCAGTTGACCGTCGCTAAAGTCAAACATCGCTTTGCTTATCATACCGTATTGATTTTTTTTAACCCATTTTTGACGAACTAAATCTGTCTTTTTCACAATATACTCACCGCTAACGCTGTCCTGAAAAAGAGTACTGTCAGTAGCTGTTTCATAATATTCAAGTGAGTCGGCGCCGAAAAGTTCGGGATCTAAAGTAAAAAAATTATACATTCCATAGTTTCTTAATTTTTTATTGCTTTTTAAGCCTTCATAATAACCCTCGCCGCGAATGTAGTAAAATGTATTTTTCCATTCGATTTTATCCGAAATATTCCATTTATTGATTAATTCGTAATGCGGCTGGTTAAACTGGTCAACCTCATTTTTATACATTGTAGATTTATAGGTGCGGTTATTTTTCAAAATATCTTCCGGTACGCCATCCCAATCGGGATGAGTGCGTTCAGGACCGCCGTAGAGATTAATCATAGTCGTCATATTTTCATCATACCGCGCCGCGCTTAAAAAGTAAGCCCATAGATCGGAAGCGGAATTGTCTCTAAAACCATCCGAGGTGATTTTTGAAAAACGACCGTAAAAAGAGTAAGTATTATTGACTATACCCGAATTGTATTCCACAGAAAATTTACGCGTATTATAGCTGCCAAAGCCATACTGCGCGTTTATGTTTTGTTTATCGGCAAATTGGAATGTGTTAATATTAATAGAGCCGCCGAAAGAGGAAACGCCGTAAATGCTGCTGCCCACGCCGCGCTGCACCTGAATATCATTAATGCTCTCGGCGAAATCCGGCATATCCACCCAGTAAACCTGGTGATCTTCGGGATCGTTTAAAGGAATATCGTTAATCATTACCCCGATACGCTTTTGATCAAAACCGCGGATTTTAATAAAAGAATAACCGAGTCCGTCGCCGGTAAGTGAATAGGAGTAAATATTGGGAAGTTCATTGAGCATCATAGGAACGTCGCTTGCGGTGTAATTATTTTTAATTTCTTCCTGAGTCAGATTAGAAAATGTAACCGGCGTTTCACCTTCTTTGGCGCGGGTTTCGCTAATAACAATGGTTTGCCCCTGTAAAATAACAGGCTTTAACTGAAAAATTAAAGTGTGCTTTTTATCTTTTACGATAAGACTTTTCTTTGCGGGATTATAACCCACGTAAGAAACGTTAACGGTAACTCTGCCCTCAGCCGGCAGATCGAGCGTAAAAAATCCCTCTGAATCTGTGGATGTTCCGATTGGATAACCGGAAATTGAGACATTTACTCCAGCCAGCGGCTTATTGTTTTGAGCGTCATAAACAAATCCGCTTATTTTATAAGATTGGGCAGCGGAAAAAGATAAAACCGTTAATAGAATGATAATTAAACGACAAAACATTTTACGAATCTCCTTTATTTAAGAACATAGCAAAATTGATTAATGATGCTGGATACTTGATACTGGATGCTGGATGCTGGGGCGAATGGGAAAAAATAAACGTAACTGGTTCACAGTTTCCCGCTAAAAGCGGGACTGAAAGCGGGATTTAGCCTCACCGCATCGCACCGGAAGCGGCATCTTCGACAAGCGGCATCTTCGAGCGGCAGGATCGCATTTTTCATATTGCTTGACATAGTTGATGGACCTATGAAAGGCAGCAGTTACGCGCAATGTGTCATCCCTCAATATTTCAAAACCGTGCAGTTTTCATCAGTTAACCTTGAACCATGGAACTTTGAACCTGAATTACGAAATTTCAATGGGCTTTAAGATATCAAACTGCCAAT
>JAUXGF010000519.1 GCA_030622395.1 Calditrichaceae bacterium | reverse complement strand
ATCAGCCGTCTTGTTTTGCGGGAAAACAGGATTAACATAAAAACGCTGTTTATCAAGGACGCCGGGCATGTAAGCGCCGAAACGCCAATATGCAGCTTCCCCTGTTTCCGATTTATAGATAGGACTTACGGTGTCTATTTCATAATCAAGTATCTTTTCATGTTCCTTGTTTTGAATGTATTTTTTATAATACTCAAAAGCCCTGGGAATATTAATAACCCCGCTACCCTGCTCAAGGGCCAGGTATCCTGATAATTTGTCGGCGGAATTTTTTAAAGCTTTTTTGATTAAGGCACCGTTTATTAGCAAAGATGGGTTTTGTTGGTAAGCGGCGGACATAATTACAGCTACGGCGCCGGCTGCTTGTGGCGAAGCCATACTTGTACCGCCTTTATTTTCCCTGTTAGAAAAAGGCGGCACGGTTGAGGAAGCAGAACCCGGCGTTAATATATCAGGTTTATTTAATTCCCCGCCCCGCGAACTGAAGCTAAAAATTTTATCTCTCCTTAAACCGGCGCCATAGGTATCGCGCGCATTTTCTTTAGTAACAATAGCTCCAACCGTTAAAGCCCGTTTTGCCGCTGAAGGCAGCCCAATAGTAGATATTGCCGGGCCCTCATTGCCTGCGCTCAAACAAAATAAAAGACGCTCATTCTCCGCCAGAAAATCATCAAGCATTAAATCCATCTCCGACTGACCTTCGATTTCAGACCCAACGCCAAAACTCATATTAAAAACAACAGGTCCGGCGTAACTTTTCGCAAATTCAATACCATACTCATAAGCTTCCAACATACTGCCGGTGGTTGTGGCTCCGCCCGCTAATCTTCCATCGCCGATTTTTAGACTTATTATTTTTGCTCCCGGAGCGACGCCGTTTAAACCTTCCTGTCCATTTATTTTATAACCGCCGGCAATGCCCGCTACGTGCGACCCATGACCATTGCCGTCATAATGAAAATTAATACGATTTTCATCAGGGAAAATGTTTAAAGCAAACGCCGCTAAATTACGGTCTTTTTCAATATCCCGTCCCCTAAACTGAAAAGACTGCAATTTTTCTTTATAATTCCAGATAGGTTGCTCGTCATTTAAGCTGCCGTCTCCATCTAAATCTACATAAGCCAGCCAGCCGTCTTTTGTGTTAAATACTACTGCGCCAAATTGATCATTCGTTTTATCGTTATGATTGACGTCGGGAATCACTGAATTTTTAAACCTGTCTTCGTCTAAAACGCCTATATAATAAACACTGTCAATTGATTTGTAGGATAATTGATCGCAGCCAAACAACTTTAATCCGTTAGAATGTTTTAGATAATGTTCATTGTTTTCCCGCCCCGCTTCCGCTTCTTCAATGTCCACATCTCCTTCGCCCGAAAAATCCTGAGCGTCAATAACTTTAACCCCGCCGTCAGGCAGCTCTTTTAGACCTAAAACACCCATGTCAACTCCGGTATCGAGAACAATAATCACAACCTCCCCGCCATTATAAGAAGGATGGTTTTTTATAAAATCCGCCGCTCCAATACGTTTTACGTCCAGGAAACTCCAATCCTCAGCTAAAAGCGGTATAGTTAAAATTAAGAATAAAAGGACTGCTAAAATATTTGTTCGAGCTTTTTTTTCCATTTCACTAATCCGTAATTTAGGTTATAATTAATACTGCAATTTTTCTCATCCCGACCAGTTGGATATTTTTTCCCCAACGCAAATGGAGTCGTGATGATTTTTGCCGCTATTTAGTTCACCTAATTTACGACAAGCGCAATTTGTTTGCAACCTGCTATATTAATATTAGGTAGAACCTCGTCACGGATGAAAATTCGTTGCCCCGATGAACCAGCGCTTTGTACTCTTTAAAATCTCTGATGAATCGGGATTGGTTCAAATTTGTCTGGGTTAAGGGGGTATGTT
>JAUXGF010000188.1 GCA_030622395.1 Calditrichaceae bacterium | reverse complement strand
TCCAGTAACCAGCATCCAGTATCCCCGCAAAGGCGGGATTTCCAACCAGTATCCAGTATCATTAATTTACCCTGTTAAATAATATGTTTGCGTATTTTCCAATCACATTAAATTTTTATTTATACCGATCCGCAATTGATTTGAAATAAGGAGTATCCCCGATAAAAAGAATCGGGACAGGCGGTATAACTGTCAAGACGAAATGGTTAAACTGCCCCGCCCCGCAAGCGGGATTTCCGCTTCGCTACAACATGCGGGATTTCGTTATCATTCAACAAACCATTTCTGTTCCAGTATAACAGGGTGAATTTGCAAAGCTATGTTCTTATTTTTATCCTTATATTACCTCCTTTGGAAACGTATAAAATTAAATAAAACCGTATAATTATTTGCAATAATCAACTTGTTTTAATAAACTATATTCCCAAGAAATAAAATCATTCCACCTATTAATAATCTCTTTAAGAATTACAGGAGGATTAAATAGAAAAAATAATTGCAAAGTTAATATTAGAAGATGGCAGCGTTTTTTACGGCTCTTCATTCGGGTATCCGCAGTCTGTCGCCGGCGAAGTTGTTTTTAATACAGGTATGGCCGGCTACCCCGAATCACTCACCGATCCCTCATACTATGGACAAATTTTAGTTTTAACCTACCCGTTAATCGGAAATTACGGAATGCCCGGTCAAACAAAACAATCAGATTTACATAAATATTATGAATCGTCCGGAGGTAAAGTAAGCGGACTTATTGTTGAGGATTACTCCCACAACTATTTTCACTGGAATGCGGAAACCAGTCTGGCGCAGTGGTTATATAATCAGAAAATTCCGGCAATTAGCGGAATTGACACTCGCGCTTTAACCCATAAAATCCGCGAAAAAGGCGTTATGTTAGGCAAAATTCTTATCGAAGAAAAGGAAGTTGATTTTTATGATCCCAATGAAACCAATCTTGTTGAGCAGGTAAGTATAAATGAGCCCCGGCAATACGGCAAGGGTAAAAAGCGCGTTCTGTTAATTGACTGCGGATGTAAGCATAGTATTATTTTTGAATTACTGAAACGCGATATTCAGGCGCTTCGGGTTCCCTGGGATTTTCCGATCAGCCAGGAAAAGTTTGACGGATTGTTAATTTCCAGCGGACCCGGCGATCCTAAAATTTGCCTGCCGACTATAAAAGAAACGCAGTATGCTTTAAATAAAGGTATCCCCATGTTTGGTATCTGTCTCGGGCATCAGATAATGGCTCTGGCAATCGGCGCGGATACTTATAAAATGAAATACGGTCACCGCAGTCAAAATCAACCGGTTATGAATTTGCAAACCAAGCGCTGCTATATCACTTCTCAAAATCATGGATACGCCGTGGGAAATTCCAATCTGCCGGATGATTGGAATAGCCTGTATAAAAATCTCAATGATGACACATGCGAAGGATTAATTCATAAATCCGGATTATTTTTCAGCGTCCAATTTCATCCTGAAGCGTCTCCGGGCCCGGTTGACACTTCTTTCTTATTTGACAAATTTGCAGGGATATTAAAATAATGAAATCAAAATACCGGAAAGTTCTCATCTTAGGCAGCGCAGCGCTCAAAATAGGTGAGGCGGGCGAGTTTGATTATTCAGGCAGTCAGGCTATTAAAGCTTTAAAAGAAGAGAATATTTATACGATTTTAGTTAATCCGAATATTGCCACTATTCAAACCTCAAAGCAGCTTGCGGATCAGGTTTATTTTTTACCGGTTACGGTTGACTTCATCGAAAAGATAATCATTAAGGAACGTCCGCAGGGAATATTATTAAGTTTCGGCGGGCAAACCGCTCTGAATGCCGGACTGGAATTATATCGAGCAGGCATTTTAAAAAAATATAATATTGATGTTTTAGGAACGCCTGTTCAAACAATAATTGATACGGAAGACCGGCAGAAGTTTATTATGCGTCTTAAAGAAATTGAGGTTAAAACATCAAAGAGCGGAATTGCTGCAAATGTGAAAGAAGCTGTTCAGGCGGCTAAAAATATCGGTTATCCTGTTATAATAAGAATCGCTTATGCGCTGGGCGGGTTGGGCTCGGGCGTTTGCAGAAATAAGACTGAACTGGAAGAACTGGTTTTTAAAGCCTTATCCCATGCTGATCAAATACTTGTCGAAGAGTATCTTGCCGGGTGGAAAGAAATCGAATATGAAGTTGTTAGAGACAGGGCGGATAACTGCATAACTGTCTGTAATATGGAAAACTTTGATCCTATGGGCATTCACACCGGCGAGAGTATTGTAGTGGCTCCCAGCCAAACCCTGTCCAATCACGAATATCATAAGCTGCGGGAAATTGCCATCCGCGTAATCAAATATTTGGGAATAATCGGAGAGTGCAACATTCAATATGCCCTTGATCCTCATTCGGATGATTACCGCGTTATTGAAGTGAACGCCCGTCTTTCGCGCAGTTCGGCTTTGGCTTCTAAAGCGACCGGATATCCTTTGGCTTTTGTCGCCGCCAAGCTATCCTTAGGCTATACGCTGCCGGATCTAAAAAATAGTATCACAAAATCCACTTCTGCTTTTTTTGAGCCGGCTTTGGATTATGTTGTCGTAAAAATACCGCGTTGGGATTTGAAAAAATTCCGTCTGGTTTCAAGAAAAATTGGGTCTGGGATGAAATCGGTTGGTGAAGTTATGGCAATCGGACGGCATTTCGAGGAGGCTTTGCAAAAGGGATTGCGTATGCTGGAAATAGGCGCAAACGGTTTGGTTGCAAATTATAACTTTAATTTTGAAAACATAACCGATGAGTTAAGCGCTCCCACTGAAGAACGTATTTTTGCTGTTATGCAGGCTTTTCAACAGGGGTTCACTGTGGATGAAATCCATAATTTATCGCATATCGACAGTTGGTTTTTATATAAATTAAAAAGGGTCGCCGATATTGCTCAGCAATTATTACTTTTTTCTGATCAGAAACCGCCGCATAAATTGATCCTTGAGGCTAAACAAGCCGGTTACGCCGATAAGCAGATTGCCAGCCTTTGCAAAACAAAAGAGGAACAGGTAAGAAGCTGGCGGCTGGAATCGGGAATCTTACCCTCTATTCGTCAAATTGATACATTAGCCGCTGAATACCCCGCCTCTACTAATTATTTATACTTAACATATAACGCTATTGAAGATGATATTTCGGCTGACAGTGAAAAAGCTATTATGATTTTAGGCTCCGGCGCATATTGTATCGGAAGTTCGGTCGAATTTGACTGGTGCTGTGTTAATTCGGGGATTACCCTTAAAAAACTTGGTTATCAAACCATTATGTTAAATTATAATCCCGAAACCGTCAGCACGGATTACGATCAGTTTGATAAACTCATTTTTGATGAGATCAGTCTTGAGACGGTGATTGAAATAAATAATAAACTAAAGCCGTTAGGCGTGATTGTTTCAATGGGAGGTCAAATTCCCAATAATCTGGCTGCCCGAATCGATAAAGCGGGCGTTCCAATATTGGGTACATCTCCAAAAAGTATTGATACAGCGGAAAACCGGCATAAATTTTCCACACTTTTAGATGAGCTGAATATTGATCAGCCGCAATGGAAAGAATTAACTTCGCTTGAGGACGCCGTTGCTTTTACAAAAAAGGTCGGTTACCCGGTACTCGTTCGACCTTCTTATGTTTTAAGCGGAGCGGCAATGGCGGTCGCTTCTAACAACGAAGAGCTGCGGCGTTACCTGCAGCTTGCGGTAAATATCTCGCCGGAATATCCGACCGTTATCAGTAAATTTTTATTAAACGCCAAAGAAATAGAAATGGACGCCGTCGCCCAAAACGGAACTGTTGTCACTTACGCCGTTTCCGAGCATGTGGAAAACGCCGGTGTGCATTCCGGAGACGCTACGCTGGTTCTGCCTCCACAGCGCATTTACCTGGAAACTATTCGCAGGATTCGACAAATAACAAATAAAATAGCTAAAGCTCTTAACATCAACGGACCTTTTAATATCCAGTTTATCGCCAGGCAAAATGACGTTAAAGTGATTGAATGCAACCTGCGCGCTTCACGCAGTTTTCCGTTCGCTTCAAAAATATTAAAACTAAATTTTATTGATATGGCGGTTAAGGTTATCATGGAAAAGCCGTTTCAAAAGCCCGACCGTTCTCTATTTGAAATCAATTACGTCGGCGTTAAAGCGCCACAATTTTCATTCACTAGATTGGAAGGCGCCGATCCTGTTTTAGGCGTAGAAATGACCTCTACCGGCGAAGTCGCCTGTTTGGGAAATGATTTTAACGAAGCTTATTTAAAAGCGCTGATTGCCGTAGGTTTTCGCTTTCCGTTCAAAACAGTTTTGCTTTCAACAGGTTCAATTGAATCA
This sequence comes from Calditrichaceae bacterium, assembly GCA_030622395.1. Taxonomy (GTDB): domain Bacteria; phylum Calditrichota; class Calditrichia; order Calditrichales; family Calditrichaceae; genus JAUXGF01. The sequence goes on along the minus strand of JAUXGF010000188.1, from coordinate 1,770 downwards.
AAAGCCGAACTGCTGGAATCAATACGCATTCTTAAACAAATGGATATGAAATTTTACGCCACCCACGGCACGGCCAGATTCCTCAAAGAAAACAATATTCCCGTTAAAAAACTGCATTGGCCTTTAGATAAGAAAAAGCCTAATGTTATTGATTATATAAAGGATGGTAAAATAGATTTGGTTATAAACATCCCTAAAAATTATCAAAAAGATGAATTAACCAACGGTTATCTTATCCGCCGGCTGGCGGTTGACTATAACACTATGCTTATTACAAACCGCCAAATCGCCATGAGATTGGTTGAGGCGTTATCAAAAACAGTTGTAACCGATTTGCAAATAAAAAGCTGGGGAGAATATAATTAATTTGAGACGTCTTTAATTTATTTTGATATAAAATATTTTCATCTTCCAATTAGTACCAGCAAGTTATCAGTCAATCTATAAATTTCATATTAACATACATTTCATTAAGTTATTCAACGAAATATGAAAGAATGGATTCTCAAAGGACTTAGGGGATTTTATGAATTATATATTTTTGAAAAATATTAAATAACTGCATAATACTTGAAGTAAATAATTATTAAAGTTGATGATAAAAAGTTGAATGTTAATAAAAAAATATTTTATGGAAAAATATTTGCATTCTGATCAAAAATTGTATATATATATATTATTGGATCTATCACAGTAAGATCAAAAAAAAGCTGCTATATTTTATAATTTATTAATATTGGATCATGAATTTTAGATTTAAAAAAGATCTAAAATTAAGGTAATATCATGTATCCCAAATTATTAATCGTTTTAAGTCTTTTTCTTTTATCCTACATTTTTAATTTAATTGCACAACCTCAAGAATGGCAATTTATTGGTTTAGAAAATGAACCCATTAATTCAATAGCCGTTAATCCTTTCGACAATTCAATTATTTACGCTGGCAGTGGCAGTAATTTCAGTGCCGGAACTTATGGGAAATTATTTAAAAGTATTAACTATGGGCAAACATGGGATACGTTGCTGACAGGTATCAGTGTTTCACAAATCGCTATTCATCCTAAAAAACCTTATATTATTTATGTTGCTTTAGCCAGTACAAATCTTACAGTGCCTGGAATTATTAAATCTGTTAATAGTGGCAGCAATTGGTTTAAGGCTGATTCTGGAATTACTTTAAATTTTGAAATAAGTGTTGGTGCAGTTGCTCCCCATCCAGATAGTATTGATGTGGTTTATGCTGGTACAGGTGGATTTTTTGGTGGAAAAGTTTATAAGAGTATTAATGGAGGAGAATTTTGGAAAGCTTATAATCCAGATGTTCTTTGTTGCAATTTTGAAGAAATAGAATTTGATCCTATAGATCCATCAACAATATATGTTGCAAGTAATAGGCTGTATAGATCAACGAATGATGGTAAGAGTTGGTCTTTAATTAAAGATTGGACCGATGTTGCAAGTGGAATTAAAATAGCAATTGATTATGAAAATAATAATATTCTATATGCAGGATTAGGAAATGATAGACTTTTGAAAAGCTTTGATAAAGGGAGTAGTTGGTCTTTTGCAGACTCAGGTATAACTCACAATAATTATCATGAATTATTTATTGATCCTAATAAGAATAATAAGTTATACACAGTAACAAGTGGAGGCGTTTCTAAAACAGAGGATTCTGGAAATTTATGGTTCCCAATTAATGATGGTTTCTCTGAAAATATATACTTCAGAACTATCTCAATATCATCTTCCGGTAAAAATTTATATTGC
>JAUXGF010000445.1 GCA_030622395.1 Calditrichaceae bacterium | reverse complement strand
TATATTTATACGATTGCGAAGCATGGTGTTGCGATTAAAGAATTGGATGATGAGAAAAAAGATATTACGCCTTTGATTGATTTTATTTTTAAAAATTAACATTATAAAAAATTTGCCGAGAATTAACAGGGAAGTAAATATTATTGAAAAAGGAATTAGTTATGGATAAGAAATTAATTGAATATGATGTTGTAATAAAATTAGTAGATGGAGACGAAGAATTTTTATTAGAATTATTAAATGAGTTAATCATACAGATAGACGATAGTATAAAACCTATAAGAGAGGCAATTAAGTCCTCAGATTATGATAGTATAAAAAGTCTGTGTCATAAAATAAAAGGAGCTTCCGCTAATCTTAGCGTAAACCGGACGGCTGACTATTGCAGGCAACTGGAAGATATGGCAAATAAACAAAATTTAGATGGAGCGGAGACCCTTCTGGAAGATATTGAGAAAAGTAAAAATGATTTGGATATATATTTAAAAAATCTGTAAGCCTGCCGGTTCTATTTCTAAATTATTTTGTAAAAAATTCATAGGTGTGGATAAAGCGGCAAGGTCAACCCTAATTGCGCCTTGTTGTTTTAAAACCTGTGCACATGCGTCAAGCGTACTGCCCGTAGTGATCACATCATCAATAAGTAAAATCCGTTTATTTTGTAAATCTATTTTTGAAATAAATGCCTGCTTAACATTTTCTATCCGCTTATCCCTGTTTAACGTCGTTTGTGAAGTTGTATTTTTTACCCTTCTTATCACTTTATCATTAAATGGTATATTTAAAAAATTTCCGACATGACCGGCTATTAAGAAGCTTTGATTATATCCCCGTTCACGTTCTTTAATGGGGTGTAATGGAACGCCGGTTACAAAATCGTAGCGTTGAGAATCAACTGTCGCCGCCAGGCTTTTGGCAAAGTATTTGGCAATAGATAAAAATCGATTGTACTTTAATAAATGAATCAACGTTTTAAATTCGGGGTTAAATTGATATACAACATAAAGGTCTTCAAAATAAGCACTGTTTATTTCATCTTTCAAAGTGTCAATAAAATTCAAGGGCAGGTGAGGCAGCTTATCAAAGCACTGTTTACATACAACCTTTCTTCCTGTCTCTAACTGGGATTGGCAAAAAACACAAAGAGCCGGTAATGCAATAGACACAACCGGCTCGATAATATTTTTATATATGGTTGAAAGATTCATTGTATAGATTTAGAAATCCATTGAAAAAGTAATTCTCGGTTCAAAACGTTCCTGAGGTTTATATGTAGTGTTTCCATATTCATCGGTTTCAGCAATATAGTTCCAGCGGTAAAACAGTGAAACGTAAATAAATTGATAAGTACGGTATCCTATTTCTGCCGTAGCCACTGAGCGCACGTCTAATGTACGCATATCTTCAAATGTTTCAATACCCGATTTATCATAAGCCGCTATGAGGCGCACATTGGGCACCAAATCCATTGCCTTGGCTTCAAGATGCATAATGCCGCTGTTCTTTACCCTGTTGGCATGCTGATAGTTACCGATCAATCTAATTTTACCGGCAATATGTCCGGCTAACTCACCAAAAATACCCTCTGTTTTCGGCGCTGTTTCTAACTTTATTCTTTTGTCAAAAGAGCGTTCTAACTCATATAATGTATTATAATAATTAGGTAAGAATTGGTCGCTAAGGAAACGTTTTTCCAACTTAGCGTATAGACCGAACAAACCAATCAGATCGGGCAGACCGGCTTTAATACCAAAAGCTTTACCGTCGCCGTAATTGTTTATTTTAGCGTAATCCGCATAAATGGTTGAATTGAAAACCTTTGTTTGAATAATCGGCAGACCAATATCGGCGCCCCATTCAAATATTCCGTCATCGGTATCGCGTGTATTATCCGGATTAATATCCGTTGCATAAGTTGAGCCAAATTCAAGATTTTTAATCACCGGTATCTCACTGCTAAATAAAGGACGAAAATAAAGCCGCCCGCCGATTATTTCTAAATTTCCGAGATTACTTGTCATTGTCTCAAAACCAAAGGCGTCAAAATCGAGATCAAATTCCAATCCAATTTTTCTCTGGTCATAGTTAGCCTGGTTGCTGTAATATCCCATGATAAAACCATGCCCTAAGGTGGTTGACTGCAATGAACCGATTCTGACATATACCGGATCATGTTTAAGTCCCCAGCGCAGATAACGGATCATTCTAAATGCTCCGGCGCCTTTTTCCCAGCCGATTTTTCTAAATTTAAAATCATTGGCGTTATCAAATAATAATTCAATATTTAAGCCTACTCCAAATTTGCCAAACGCTAATTCCGGGGAAATCGTAAAAGTTGTATAACTGACGCCGTCAATCCAGGTAACGCCAAGTCCTCCATTAAAAGTGTTGGATGGTTCTTCCGCAAAATCCTCTAAGTTTTGAGCGCTTAACAAGCTTACTAACGCCAGAGTAAAAACTAATACTTTGAAAAATCTCATAATATCTCCTTAAATATTAATTAAAATATATTCATTAGCTTAGCAAAAACAATTTATTTGTGCAAGTAAAATTTATTAAACAATCCGGAAAACCTCAAAAGTCTTCGAAGACCTTTGAGGTTTTTTACAAATTTATGAGATAGAATTATTTAGTGTCGATATTTCATACAAAACTATGATGACTATCAGGACATATAATTAATAAAATTAAAAGAAATGTTAAATTTAATAAAGAAATATAATTGTATTTAAAGATACTAACATTATTAATAATAATAGGATAGTAAATTTAAATCAAATAAGCGTTTAAGATTTTGGCATAGTAAATGCTAAATAATTAATCACAAATATAAAAAAATATCTATTTGGCAAGAGGGGCGTCATGCAAAAAGTTATTGAACCAATCTGGATTAATTATAAAACAAGTAATGATATATCTTGTCGTCAGGAACTTGTAGTAAGGTATCTTGGCT
>JAUXGF010000466.1 GCA_030622395.1 Calditrichaceae bacterium | reverse complement strand
TATATTGAATGGATGGTAAAAAACCATTCTTCATTATAATTTTAAGTGATTTTTGCAGCGTTTTTATTCATACCTCAAACTCTCAACCCCGAAGGGTCGGGATTGAATCCCTTCTCACTATTCGTATCGAAGTGATTCGACCGGATTCGCCGTCGCCGCCATGATGGCTTGATAGCTTACCATAAACAGAGCAATTATCAGAGCAATGCCGCCTGCTAAAATAAATACCCACCATCCAATCTCAATTTTATAGGCAAAGTTTTCCAGCCACTTGTTCATAGCGTACCAGACAATCGGCCAGGCAATTATATTTGCTAACAAGACCCATTTGACAAATTCTTTAGACAGCAATTGAACAATGTTAGACACAGATGCGCCAAGTACTTTGCGAACGCCGATCTCTTTGGTGCGCTGTTCTGCGGTAAAAGCCGCCAGACCGAACAATCCCATACAGGCAATGTAAATTGCTAACAATGAAAAAATCGTTGCCATTTGACCGGTTTTTTCTTCGGAGTTATAAAGCTTGTTATAGGTATCATCTAAAAATGTATAATTAAAAGGCTGCCCGGGAATTACTTTCTTCCATACCGATTCTAAATATTGAATTGTTTGTTGAGTATAAGTGGGTTGAATACGTAACGCTATTGTATAAAACCTTTCCGGATTGATAGACAAAAATAAAGGTTCTATTTTATTGTGAAACGACTTAACATGAAAATCTTTTACAACGCCGATCACCTTAAGAATGCGGGATGATTCCGGAATTAAAAAGATTTCACTTCCTATCGGATCGGTTAAATTAAGGCTTTTTACAGCTTTTTCATTAATAATTATCGAACTTAAAGCGTCAGGTGATAATTCTTCTGAAAAGTTCCTTCCCTGCTTTATTTCTAGCGACAGCGCTTGTACGTATTCATAATCTACACTGATAAAACGCATGTTAATTAAATACTCTGACTTTTCCCAATCTTTTACAAATACAGGACTCGGCTCATCATTCGACGAACTTAAAGCGGCTTTTGCCGATGTTATCAAAGCATTTCAAAAAAGCCGGGCGGAAAAAGAGGAACACTTTCGTTATCTGCAAACTGTGGTACAACACATAGGTATCGGGTTGTTAGCTTTTCAGCCGGATGGGGATGTGGAACTTATTAACACCGCCGCAAAAAAACTATTTAAAACCGGTCAGATTAAAAATATTAATTCCTTGGAATCTTTTAGCTCCGAATTAGTTAAGAAGCTTTTATTGTTAAAATCCGGTGAAAAAGCTTTAATAAAAATTTATGATAAAGATGAGTTGCTGCAATTAGCAATTTACGCTACTGAATTTCAATTGCGCAATAAAAAAATAACCCTGGTTTCTATCCAAAACATTCAGGGTGAATTAGAAGAAAAAGAGATGGAAGCCTGGCAGAATTTAATCCGTATCCTTACCCATGAAATTATGAATTCAATTACGCCTATTTCTTCATTAGCCTCAACCGTGAATCAAATGCTCATTAAAGAAACGCCGGGAAATTACACAAAGAAAGAAGGCTCTTTTAACCTTGATGACATTCGCAGCTCAGTTCAAACCATCCAAAAACGAAGCGAGGGCTTGCTTCATTTTGTTGATACATATCGGAAATTGACCCGGCTGCCAAAACCCGATTTTCAGATTATCCCGATCTCTGATTTATTTGAACAGGTCAGTCAACTTATGCACAGTCAAATTCAGGGGGAAAAGATAAACTTAACATTCAAAGTAATGCCTAAAAGTCTTGAATTAACGGCTGATCCGGAGTTAATCGAGCAGGTTTTAATTAATCTTTTGTTAAATTCGGCGCAGGCTTTAAATAATACAAAAGAAACGCAAATCGAATTAAGCGCTTTTTTAAATAAAAGAGGACGGGTGGTTATTCAGGTAACGGATAATGGATGCGGCTTACTTCCTGAAGTTCAGGATAAAATATTTATCCCGTTTTTTACCACAAAAAAAGAGGGCAGCGGAATAGGGCTTAGTTTATGCCGGCAAATAAATGCGCTTGCACCGCGGAACAATAAACGTACAATCAGAGCCAAATATAAAAACGGTTTTTAGTCTAAGGTTTTGATAATATAATAAAGCTAATATATTGTATAGTCCCGAATATCAGGCTGTTTCTCTAGTGTATTCCCTGTCATTTGAGGATCTTTAACGATCCCGAATCGTCGGGATTTTGTTTTTATTGACGTTATACCCCGATTCTCGGGACACTCCGTTCGCGCCGCAGGCATCCCTGAGAAAACAACATTTTGGTTGTTCTGCAACAACCTGATATTCGGGAAATGTATTATTAAAATAGATACTGGTTACTGATTACCGATTACTTAAATTTCTTTATCCAGTATCCAGCATCCAGTATCATTTTCATTAATTCCTCCCAATCCATCGGGAGGACATAGCTATGTTCTTAACAGTTACTCCTCATTTTTATAATACTGAGGATAAAGCTTTTTCGCGCATTCAGGGCAAAGACTGTGACTGAAATCCGCCTCAGAGTGCTCGCTGATATAAGCTTCGATTTCATTCCAATAACCATCATCGTCACGGATTTTTTTACAGGAAGAGCAGATCGGAAGAAGTCCATTTATTTTTTTTATTCTGTCAAACGCTTTGCTCAGTTCATCTTTTTGTTTTTCTATTTCAATATTGGCGCGAAATAATTTCCGCTCATAAAGGTCGCTTATTTTAGTTAATTTCAAACCGTCTT
>JAUXGF010000014.1 GCA_030622395.1 Calditrichaceae bacterium | reverse complement strand
TGTCAAGTAATTTTTAAAATTCAATTTTTAACAAATATTACTTATTTATTTTGTTTACATAGTTGTAATATACTGAACTTATATAACACAAAAAATTTTACATATATTGTTTTATTGTTTCCGTAAGATAATGACTTACTTAAGTCAGGCTCTTTCCTTCTTAGGCGAAAAACTCCTTTCTTGTACCCATAAGACACTACTGAGGCGGATAAGCAAGTTTGCATAATGTTGTTATATAACAGCGCCGCCTTAAAAAGGCTTTCAAAAAAATGCGCTGTTTTATAACGCCACATTATGTAAAGCGGAGCGTACTTGCCCTACTGCGAGAGCCTCGATAAACGTCCCTGTGCCAACTAACCAAAACTTCTTAGCGCCAAGCCGGGCTTATCTGATATTAAAATTTTCCCTCCCGATTTATCAGAATCAGAACTATATACAATGATAATAGAAAATACCATTTCTGCAATCATTCGATACTAAAACCCTTAAAAATAGCCGCCACGGGACGATGATCGGAAACCTGAGAAAGATAATGATAAAATTGATTGTCCAAATATAATACTTCCGTTTTACCGCCGTTATAATCATCTTCGGCATTGACGGTAATTAAAATATGATCAATTAATCCGCTTATTGGGATATATGAGCTTTTATCCACAACTGATTGTGTTAAAAAAGTATAATGACTTGAATCGTCTAAAAATGAAGTAAAAACATTATCCTCTTCCCTATCCGTAAGTTCATCATTCCAATCGCCCAATACTACAAAATCAGAATCGGCGCCGGCGGCTATTTGCTGATCAATATATTCTTTAAGTAAAGTGCAGGCTAACCGTCTCCGCGCTTCACTTTCTTCATCAGGATAAGCCTTTAAATGAAGCACAATAATATTAAAGTCAAATTTTATACCTGTATTATCCCTGACCTCGACATAAGCGTAAAAAGGCGGACGCGGGAAAGCTGTTTTGTCATCCTCGGTATAACCGTTTATAGGTAAATCGTGTACATTGCTCAAACTGATCATATCTGATTTATATAAAATTCCGGCTTTCTGATAATTTACACTGCTGTAAGTATAGTCGGATAATTCACCTTCCCAGCCGGGAAGCTGGGACAGTAAACTATTAAATGAACTTATGCTGGCAATTTCCTGAACAGCAATTAAATCGATATCCAGATCATTGATAATTGTCTTTACATTATCAACAGTAGAAGCGGCGTCTATGGGAAAATTTTCAATGTTCCAGGTTGCAATCTCAAAAGTAGATTCACTTCCCACCCGTTCAACCAACGAATCATCAGGCGTACCCTCGGAATCATTAATGCGTTTATTACACGCTAATACAAAAGAAAATAGAAAAAGATATATTATAATTCTGTATTTACTATATCTAAAAAACAAATAAAGACTCCTGTAATCGGGAAAAGCTATCAGCTATCAGCGCTCAGCGGACAGCTGTTATTAAAAATCTTGTTTTTACTGTATTCTTATAGTTTTAATTTAAACAGAAATTAAGACAAATAAAATTTATATTATCAAAGTTAATCACATTATTCAAATTTATGTTACTTAAAACAAAGATAACAGTTCAGCATAGGTTAGGAATTGAATTATTGAATTGATGAATTGATGAATTGGTGGAAGAATTGGAGTACTGGAGTAATGGAGTGATGGGTAGGAGAAGAATTGCTCCGCAAGAGTTCCTAAGGGGAATTAATGAATTGGTGAAGAATTGGAGTGGTGGAGTAATGATTCTTATCATCACTCCATTACTCCACCACTCCAACAATCCATCAATCCATTTTTTCCCGTTCCATTAATTCAATAATTCAGTAATTCACTAATTCAATTCTTCATCCTTCCATAAAAATATATTTGCTTTATTCCATTTAGAGCCCGCCGCCGCTTGATTACCAAATAAAAAGAAGTTAAATTGTTTGGTTTTAATAACGATGGATCAATTTTTATTGCTTATGAGACAAAAAAACCGAATCAATTTTCCTACATTAAACGGACAGCCTGCCGTTAATATTTGTATTTTTAAAAACCAACAATATGTTGATTTGAAATACGATACTCATCTGTTTGACGTCTATGATTTACGGGGAAATAAAGTTTTAGAAAATATTGAGGAAAATCGAACTTGGCGGATAAAAATCAAACAGGCAAATCCGGCAAAATATCAATATTATTTAATATTAAGAGAATCTGTAAATTTAGATACGATAAAACAATTATTCTCTTCTTATCAAAAACATGAGAATAATCTATCAATAGTGGGAGTCGGCGGCGATGTGTATCTGTATGATAAAGCGGTTACCTCAAATAAAAAATATGTTATTTTAGCCGGGCCGTTTGTTGATGAGCGGGATGCGCGCCACCATTCAAAACGATATAGATCCTTAACTCATTGCCGAATTCACCGCCAATTGGTAAAGCCCGGCAGCGGTGTAATCGAAATATTTGATTCGGAATTTGAATGTTCCGCCGAGGTTAAAAACGGCGTTAAACTAATCCCAAAAGATTATACTTCTTATTTTGAACTACAGCATTTTGAAGTTTTTAATAGTATCGAGTCAAAACTGCATCATGAAAATCTGTTTTACCGGGGCGCTTTGATTGTTAAAATTGACGAATTTAAGAAGTTGACAGGAGTAAATGAAATTCCTGTAGAATCTTATCTAAAAGGAGTTCTTTGTTCTGAAATAGGAGAGCGGGTTTCGCTTGAATATGCTAAAAGTATGGCTATTGTGGGACGGAGTGAGATTTTCGCACGTTTGGGACAAAAACATTTTGATGAGGATTTTGATTTTTGCAACGACGGACATTGTTTAAGATATTTTGGCGAAAAGTGTAATGATCCGGTAATTGAAAAGGCGGTAACGGAAACAGACGGCATGGTTTTAGGGAAAGATAATAAAATTTGTAACGCTTACTTTACTTATTCCTGCGGCGGTCATACCGAAAATGCCAGCGGAGTTTGGCTTGGCGTTGATTTTAAATTTTCAAAAGGCAAATACGACGGAAGCGATTCCCATAATACTCAGTTAGATTTAACTCAGGAAAAGAATGTTAGAGAATGGATATTAAACCGTCCGAACGTATATTGTAAGCTTATTTCTAAAGAACAGCCGCAGTCGCTAAAAGTCGGCGCTGATTCTTTCCGTTGGGAAATTTTTTATACACGAAATGAATTAGAAAATATTTTACGGGATAAAACAGGCGAAGAAGCAGGTATTATTTATGAGATAATTCCATTAAAACGGGGCGTATCCGGAAGAATTAGAGAAATTGAGATTCTTGGAAGTTTAAAAAATGTGCGCATTAGCGGCGAGTTAAATATTCGTTCCGCTTTTTCAAAAGGGCTGTTAAACAGTTCCTGTTTTTATATTGAGCCGGAAGTGGACGGTGACGGCGTGCCGATCAGCTTTTTATTTATCGGCGCAGGTAAAGGTCACGGAGTGGGCTTGTGCAAAGTAGGAGCGGCAATGATGGCTAAAGATGGAAAAAAAGTTGATGATATTTTAACGCATTATTTTGAAAATAGTCAAATAAATAAAATTTATTAGGTGAATATGGAATCAGAATTAATTGCGCGAATAAATGATTACAAAAATCGAATAGATAAATTACGGGGTTATCTTTGACCTCGATAAAAAAGAGACTGAATTAAAAGAGCTTGAAAAAAAAACGCTTGCCGACAACTTTTGGTTAGACAATGAAAAGGCTCAGGACGTTTTAAAGGAAATAAATTCAAGAAAAGACTGGGTCGGGGCTTGGAATAATTGCAAATCAGAATTAGATGATATTGAGATTCTTATCGAATTGCAGCGGGAAGAGCCGGATGCGGATTTGGATAAAGAATTAACTGAACAAGCGGCGTTAATCAAAAAAAATATTGCCGATCTTGAGTTTAAAAGAATGTTGGGCGGAAAAGACGATCCTAAAAACGCCATATTAGCAATTCATCCCGGAGCCGGCGGCACAGAGAGCCAGGATTGGGCTCAAATGCTGATGCGTATGTATTTACGTTTTGCCGAGCGCAAGGGATTTGAAACCGGTATTTTAGATCAACAGGCCGGGGATGAGGCGGGCATTAAAAGCGTAACTATCGAAGTTACCGGCGAATATGCTTATGGTTATCTCAGGGCGGAAGCCGGAGTGCACCGCTTAGTAAGAATATCGCCGTTTGACGCTAACAGCCGAAGGCACACTTCATTTGCTTCGGTTTTTGTTCTTCCTGAAATAGATAATAATATTGATATAGAAATCAATCCTGTGGATTTAAGGATAGATACTTTCCGTGCCAGCGGCGCCGGCGGGCAGCATGTTAATAAAACCGATTCGGCGATTCGAATTACGCATATTCCGACCGGTCTTGTCGTTCAATGTCAAAATGAACGGTCTCAGCATAAAAATAAAGCCAACGCTTTAAAAATCTTAACCTCAAGATTATATCAAAAAAAGCTGGAAGAGCAAAAGGAAAAGCGTAAAGAATATGACGATTCAAAAACCGAAATAGGCTGGGGTAATCAAATAAGGTCGTATGTTTTCCATCCTTATAATATGATTAAAGATCACAGGACAAATGTTGAAACCAGTAATGTGCAGCAAGTAATGGACGGCGATTTAGACCGCTTTATTGAACAATATCTCGTCGCATTCGAGGACAACGCTAATTGATAATTGAATATTCAGATTCCCCTCTCGGGAGGGGCTAGGGGTGGGTTTGCATTTTTACAACCCCCTAACCCCCTTTTTTAAGGGGGAAATTGCTCGTCTACAAAAAAAGATTACTAAGGAGACTGTATTGGAAGACTTAAATCAATTAATGATTATTCGAAAAGAAAAATTAGATAAAATTCGTCAGATGGGTTTTAATCCTTATCCTCATGAATTTAATCAGACGCATCAGTCAACAGAAATAAAGAATAATTTTGATCAATTAGAAGAAAAAGTGGTTTCCTCAGCCGGGCGAATGATGTCTGTGCGGCTTATGGGAAAAGCGGCTTTTTGCCATATACAGGATCAGCAGGGAAGAATACAGATTTATCTGCGTAAAGATCAAATCGGCGAAGACGTCTTCCAATTATTTAAAATTTTAGATATTGGCGATTATATCGGAATTACCGGTCAGGTGTTTAAAACAAAAACCGGAGAGATTTCGATTTATGCTAAGGAATTTCAACTGCTGTCTAAATCATTAAAACCGCTTCCGATCGTTAAAGAAAAGGAAGAGGATGACGGCGCTAAAGTGGTGTTCGATCAGTTTGCCGACAAAGAAATGCGCTATCGCCAAAGATATGTCGATCTGGTGGTAAGCCCTGAAGTTAAAGACGTATTTATAAAGCGCAGCAAGATTATAACGGCAATCCGCGAATTTTTAAATAAGAATGATTTTTTAGAAGTTGAAACCCCTATTTTGCAGCCTATTTATGGTGGCGCCGCAGCCCGTCCGTTTGTCACTCATCATAATACGCTGGATATTGATTTGTATTTGCGCATTGCAAATGAGCTGTATCTAAAACGTTTAATTGTAGGTGGATTAGACCGGGTTTATGAATTTGCCAAAGATTTCCGCAATGAGGGTATGGACAGATTTCACAACCCTGAGTTTACCCAGGTCGAGTTGTATGCGGCTTATAAAGATTACCGCTGGATGATGGATTTTGTGGAACAAATTGTTAATCATATCGCTCAATCGGTATTAGGCGGCGCAAAAATATTATTTAATGAACATGAAATAGATTTATCGCCCCCTTGGAGGCGCTTAACTATGTTTGACGCTATTAAGGAATTCAGCGGAGTTGATATCAGCGAAATGGATGAAAGCGCTTTGAAAAACACAGCTAAAAAGTTAAATATCGAAATAACGCCGGAGATGGGAGTCGGAAAAATAATTGATGAAATTTTCGGCGAACTGGTTGAACCTAATTTAATTCAGCCAACCTTTATAATGGATTATCCGATTGAAATGTCGCCCCTTGCCAAGAAACACCGTGACAATCCACGCCTTGTGGAAAGGTTTGAACCGATTATCGGCGGCAAGGAAGTAGGCAATGCTTTTAGCGAATTAAATGATCCGATTGATCAGCGTGAACGTTTTATGGAACAAGTGAAATTAAAAGACCGCGGCGACCTTGAAGCGCAGGCGCTGGATGAAGACTTTCTGCGCGCCCTGGAAATAGGCATGCCCCCGACCGCAGGATTGGGTATCGGCATTGACCGGTTGGTCATGCTTCTCACAAATCAGCCCAGTATCCGCGATGTAATCTTTTTCCCGCAAATGAGACCGGAAAGTAAATAAAAGCAGTAAGATTGAAGAATCGAATTAATGAATTATTGAATTGATGAATTGGTGGAAGAAGTGGAGTACTGGAGTACTGGAGTATTGGAGTATTGGAAGATTGAAGAAATGAATTAGTGAATTAGTGAATTATAACATGTGTCCCTGTTTGGGGATGTGGGTTTGAGATTTTTGTATTTTGTAATTTTTCGCTTAATAATTTATCATAACATTTAAATTTTTATACAAGTAAGATATGTCATTTGAATTTTTTATCGCAAAGCGTTATTTAAAAGCTAAACGGCGCACAGGATTTATCTCTATTATAACTTATATCTCCATCGGCGGAGTGATGATCGGCGTTACCGCGCTTATATTAGTGCTCTCGGTGATGAACGGCTTTGAGCAGGAAGTGCGCTCGAGATTGCTTGGAGCGGACGCCCATGTGCGCCTGAGAAAATTTTTTAGCAAAACAATCACAGACGTCGATTCTATTTTAACGCTTGTTAAAAAAATAGATCACGTTGTCGGAGCCTCTCCGGCAATTTATGAAGAAGGAATGATTTCTTCAAAAGACGAACAGCACGCTACTGTAATTAAAGCAATTGATTCTAAAACCGCCGGCAGCGTTACGGATATAGCTGATAAAATGGTTCTTGGCGAACTTGACCTTTCGCCCAAAATGATTGACGGGAAAAAATTGCCCGGAATTGTGTTGGGAAAATACCTGGCTGACGGCATAAATGCTTTAAGAATCGGGGATATTGTCACTGTTTGGGCGATGCCTAAAAAAGGAGGGATATTTACCCAGCCGAGGATTAAGCAGTTTTATGTCGCCGGTCTTGTGGAAATCGGCTATTATGAATATGATAAAGTATTTTCATATATGTCCATACCCGATGCGCAAAAGCTGTTTAATATGGGCGACGGCGTTTCATGGATCGAAATTAAATTGGATGATTATGAATTAGCGGACAGGGTAAAGGAAGAGATTGAAGAACAATTGGGATATCCTTATACCGCATTAACCTGGTTTCAATTAAACCGCTCGCTTTATTCATGGATGGAAATTGAAAAATGGGGTTCTTTTGTTATTCTAAGTTTGATTATTATGGTGGCGGCTTTTAATATTATCAGCTCGCTTATAATGGTGGTAATGGAAAAGACCCGCGAAATCGGCATCCTTAAATCTATGGGCGCTTCTTCAAAAAGCATTATGAAAATATTTGTTTTTGAAGGTTTGCTTGTGGGAATTATTGGTACGTTTTTAGGATGTATAATCGGTTATTCTGCAGGATTTGCCCAATTGTATTTTAATATAATTTCTTTACCGGGCGATGTTTATTTAATAAGTTCATTGCCGATTGTAATGAAGTGGACGGATTTTATGGCCATTGCGAGCATATCGATTTTTTTAAGTTTGAGCGCCTCGGTTTTCCCTGCGTACAAGGCGTCTCAATTAGAACCGGTCGAAGCGATCAGGTATGAATAGATGATTAGCGCCTGAACGAAAATGAACCCAAAATGTCATTTCGATGCGGAGCGAGAAATCTTATAACACCTGGAATTATTGAAGTTCAGGATTTTCCTCCCTTTGAACAGGCTGTTATTTTGAAAAAACGGATAAGTTTTGGAAAAATATTTATTGATGATCAAAGTTTGTAGTTTTTGTGGGAACAATAATTTTAGTGAAAAAGAAGTGCAATATACTTATAAGCATGATGATAATATTCTTATTGTGGATAATGTTCCGTGTGAGCAATGTGAATATTGTGGGGAACAATATTTTAAAGCAAAAGTGTTAAAAAAAATTGAAGAAGAATTTAATCAAATTTATTTTCATGGAAAGCGTACTAAAAAAGAGATTAAGGTTCCTGTAGAAAAATATGTTGAGCTATAGAATAATTTACATTTAGTGGCTTAACGAAAAAGCATAATTTTGTCATTTTCCCACAGGGACGCCTGTGGCGCGATCCCGGTTTATCGGGTGAGAAATCTTACATCCCTTGGAATTATTGAAGTTACAGATTTCTCCCTTCGGTCGAAATGACAGTTTGGGCTAGTTTTCGTTCAGATACTATTTACCGTATATACAGGGTGATAATTAAGTTTAATTAATTGTGGATAGCGTCCCCGAAGTATTGTGAAAAAAGATAAATCAAATGTCAAAATCAATTATTAGTCTTCAAAATATCTATAAAAATTATGACAACGGTCCTCAGAAAATAGAAGTGCTTAAAGGGATCAACCTTGAAATAGGCGAGGCGGAAGTTGTAGTGGTAATGGGTCCGTCCGGGGTGGGAAAGAGCACACTTTTGCATATAATAGGAGCGCTCGATTTACCGACATCCGGAGAGGTAAATATTACCGGGCAAAATATTTTTAAGCTTAAGAACGAAGCCTTAGCCAGATTCCGGAACGCTTCGATCGGTTTTGTCTTTCAATTTCATCATTTGCTGCCCGAATTTACAGCCCTGGAAAATTTGCAAATCCCGGCAATGATGCACAATTTTTTGACAAAAGAAAAGAAAGAATATATCCAATATATTCTTGAAGAGGTCGGTCTCTCCCATCGGCTTAATCATAAACCGGGTGAACTTTCCGGAGGCGAACAGCAGCGCGTCGCCGTAGCCCGCGCTTTGGTTAATAACCCTAAAGTCATTTTAGCCGACGAACCGACCGGGAATTTAGATAAACAAAACAGCGAAGCCCTGTATGCCTTATTATTAGAATTGAATGAAAAACTGAAACAGACATTGGTTATTGTTACACACAATGAAAGAATGGCTTCGCAGGCAAGCAGGATAATTAAATTAGACGACGGACGCATCGCAGAAAATTACGTTCGTACTTAAGAATATAAATTCATTAGGGACAAGTAAAGTGATGCTGGATGCTGGATACAGGTTGGAGTGGATCGGAAATCCTGCTTTTGCGGGGATACTGGTTGGGGGACGGAATTACACAAATATATACGAAAAACTTATTAAATATTCGAATAGCCAATTCTCAACTCTTTAAATTCAGTGTAGATCGGTGTTATTCAGTGGCTAACTATTGCTGCGACACCCTGATATTCAGCACTATACAATAAATTAATTCCAGAAATATGGCTCAAAATGATTCCACAGATTTTGATTTACAATACATAAAAGGCATTGGTCCCAAACGGGCGCTAGTATTATCAGAATATGGGATTAACACCCTCTATGATTTAATCAATTTTTTCCCTCGTAAATATGTAGACCGCAGCAACATTGTTGATCTTAACGCTCTCATTCCCGAACAGGAAGTAACCGTTATCGGAAAAATAGAAGCCGCCGGAGTCAGAAGGATGCGCAGGCAGATTTTTTATATCGTAATCAGCGACGGTAAAGGGCTGTTAGAGGCGGTCTGGTTCAATTCCATTAATTATTTTAAAAAGATATTTAAGATCGGCGAATGGGTGTCTCTTTCCGGGAAAGTCTCCTACTATCGCGGGTTTCAGCTTGTGCACCCAGATTACGACCGTCTTGGGCAGGGGGAAATCGACAATCTTTTTAATACGGGTAAAATCCTGCCCTTCTATCCGGGAAGCGACGTATTTAAACGCGCCGGTATAAATTCCCATATTTTTAGAAAAGTATTTTATCATATTATACAAAATGATGATTTAATGCGCTTCTCTGAATTTTTTCCTGATTTGCTTTTAAGCAAGCGTAACTTTTTAAATCGGACTGAGGCTTACAGACAGATTCATAATCCCGACAGCAATGATTTGCTTGATAAAGCCGTGTACCGTTTTAAATATGAAGATTTCTATTATCTGCAGTTAATGTTTGCCCTGCAAAGAGCTCATCTCAAATCAAAACCCGCGGGTATATCTTTTATTAATAAAAGCGAACGGTTAGCGCGTCTTTATAATAACCTGCCTTTTAAAATGACGGAAGCGCAAAAGCGGGTGGTAAAAGAGATTAGAAATGATATGAAACAATCATCCCCAATGAACCGCCTGCTGCAGGGCGATGTTGGATCGGGTAAAACGCTGGTGGCAATAATGGCTATGCTGATCGCGCTTGATAACGGCTACCAGGCGGCTTTAATGGTCCCTACCGAAATATTGGCTGAACAGCACTTTTTAAATATCTCTAAATTATTGCAGCCGTTAAATGTTAAAGTAAGCCTGCTAACCGGCAGTACAAAGGCAAAACAGCGTAATCAGCTTAAAGAAGAATTAAATTTAAATCAGCCGCATATAGTTATCGGCACGCATGCCCTTATTCAGGATACTGTGGGTTTTGGAAAATTAGGATTAGCGGTTATTGACGAACAGCATCGCTTTGGCGTAGCGCAGCGCGGCAGGCTCAGTGAAAAAGGAAGCAATCCGGATATTTTAGTGATGACCGCCACGCCGATTCCACGAACATTAGCCTTAACCGTCTACGGCAGCCTGGATGTTTCGATCATTGATGAAATGCCGCCGGATAGAAAATCAATTACTACAGTATGGCGATTTGACAACAAAGCCGATAAAATTTATGAATTTATTCGGGAACGCTTAAAAGCGGGGCAGCAGGCGTATATTGTTTATCCACTGGTTGAAGAAAGTGAAAAGCTGGATTTAAAAGCGGCGGCGGAGGGCTGTGAGTTTCTGTCAAAAAATCCGTTTAAAGATTTTCGCGTGGGATTAATGCACGGAAGAATGAAAGCGGACGAAAAAGAAGAAACCATGAAGTTGTTTGTCAAAAATAAAATTCATATATTAGTTTCTACCACAGTTATTGAGGTCGGCGTGGATGTGGCAAATGCAACAATCATGTTGATAGAACATGCGGAACGATTTGGACTATCGCAACTGCATCAATTACGGGGAAGGATCGGCAGGGGCGAAAAGAAATCATATTGCATTTTGAAAACGCCGTATAATATCGGCGATATATCGCAGCAGCGCATAAAGATTATGACTGAAACGCAGGACGGTTTTATAATCGCGGAAAAAGATTTAAAGCTGCGCGGCTGGGGGGATTTATTCGGCGTTAAACAAAGCGGAATGCCCGATTTCAGGCTGGCGAATCCAATATTCGACAGGACAATTTTAGAACAAGCCCGCGAAGACGCCTTTGAAATTGTGCAATCGGATCCTTTACTGCGCAAAGCGGAACATCAGGGATTGAACAATTATATGCAAAAGCATTTTAAAGAGCGGATGAATTTGATAAATATTAGTTGAATTGTTTTTTGTATATTGGAAGTGCCCCCCAATAAATCCATAGAAAAGGAAACTATATTTTAAAAATGTATAAAAACTTGACCGTCGACCGTTTACTAAAAAATCAAACTAATAATACCTTGATTCAATTATTCCGCTATTCCTTTGTCGGGGGTTTTGCATTTATCGTTGATTTTAGTTTATTAGTTATTCTTACGGAATTTTGTGGAATTTACTATTTAATTTCTACGGCAATTGCACTTACAATTGGTCTTAGCATAAATTATTATTTAAGTGTTATTTGGGTCTTCGACAAAAGAAAGCTTGCAAATAGATCTATTGAATTTACATTATTTGCTATAATAGGAATCATAGGACTTGGTCTTAATGAGCTGTTTATCTGGCTTTTTACAGAATTCGCAGGCTTCCATTATTTAATCTCAAAGATTATTTCTACGGCGATCGTTTATTTATGGAATTTCTTCGCAAGGAAATTCATCTTATTTAATTAAGGTTATAATATGAACCAGAAAACGGCGATTATTATCGGAGCCGGTCCGGCAGGATTAACAGCCGCTTACGAATTATTAGAGAAAACAGATATAAAGCCAATTATTTATGAAATGAGCGGCGATATTGGCGGCATATCCAAAACGGTTAATTACAAAGGTAATAGAATCGATCTTGGAGGGCACAGGTTTTTTTCCAAATCTAATTTAGTAATGAATTGGTGGCAAAATATAATGTCTGTTCAGGGGGCTCCTTCGAAAGACGATTTAAAATTAAAGAATGAGAACCGGCTGGCAAGAGTCTTTGAAAACGGACCTGATCCTGAAAAAGAAGACCGCGTAATGTTGATCCGCAATCGTCTTTCAAGGATTTTTTACCTTCGAAAATTCTTTGATTATCCGGTCGCTTTAAATTTGAATACTCTTTCCAACCTGGGACTTGTTAGAATTCTGAAAATCGGGTTTAGCTATCTTAAAATAAAAATAGCCCCTGTTAAAAATGAAAAATCTTTGGAAGATTTTTTCATAAATCGTTTTGGCAGGGAGTTGTATCTTACTTTTTTTAAAGATTACACAGAAAAAGTCTGGGGCGTTTCATGCAGCGAGATTCAAGCCGATTGGGGCGCGCAGCGGATTAAGGGATTGTCAGTGACCAAAGCGCTTTTTCACGCTCTTAAAAATATATTCTTAAAAGAAGATTCTATCGAACAGAAAAAAACTGAAACAAGCCTCATTGAACAATTTATGTATCCTAAACTAGGCCCGGGACAATTCTGGGAAGAAGTTGTCAGGCTGATTAAAGAGAAGGGCGGCGAGATTCATCTTAATCATAAGGTAATTGCCTTAAAAAAGGAAAATAATCAAATAGCGGAAGTAACTATTAAAAATGAAAATACCGCTGAAAGTATAAATACAAAGGGAGATTACTTCTTTTCAACAATGCCTGTTAAAGATTTGATACAAGCTATGGATGGCGATGCGCCGCAGGAAGTTCAGGAAATAGCGCAGGAATTAATGTACCGCGATTTCATCACAGTCGGGCTGCTCCTGAAAAAATTAAAGATAAAAAACAAAACTAAAATAAAAACAATCAATAATATTGTTCCTGATAATTGGATTTATATTCAGGAAGAAGATGTAAAGATCGGGCGTCTCCAGATATTTAATAACTGGAGTCCATATATGGTTAAAGACGAAAACAATGTATGGAT
>JAUXGF010000467.1 GCA_030622395.1 Calditrichaceae bacterium | reverse complement strand
GCCGATTTCTTTTTCTTTTACAATACTCATACCGGTTAAGAAAGCCGTGATCATGGTTAACAGCACGGCGATAATGCCTGGCACAATATTATTAACGCTTTCTAAACTGGGATTATACAACATGCGGGGTCTGATTTCCGTTAAATGCACGTCCTTCATTTTAGCAGCCAGCATTCCCGATGCGCTCAGCCATTCTCTTTGCAATTTGAATGCGATTTGACCCACATAAGCTAAAGCCACTCCGGCAGAGTTTCCGTCTACCCCGTCAATAACAGCCTGTACCTGCGGCTGGGCGCCGTTTTTCAAATCACGTTCAAAATTAGGCGGTATAATAACAGCGATTTTAGCCTTGCCGGCGTCTAACAATTTTTTAGCGTGTTTTTCCGATTCCGCTAAACCGATATAATTAAACGATTCCGTAACGCTGAAGGCTTCGATCAGGCTGCGGCTCATTGACGAATGATCCAAATCAACAATGGTTATCGGAACATTTTTTACATCGGTAGTAATTGCAAATCCCAATATCACGATCTGAATAAAGGGCATGCCAAAGATTAAACCTATAAATGCTTTTTCCCGCAGGATTTGTCTGAATTCTTTTTGTATAAGATATAATATGCGCTGCATGTTCTACTCCAAATTTGTACTGAATTTTTTAACGCTCATAGCAATTAGTATGGAAGAAAGCAGTATCAAATATCCTGTTTGCTTTAACAGCTCCGCCAATCCTATGCCCTTTAGCATTATGCCCCTGATAATCTCTAAAAAATGGGTGGCGGGAACGACCAAAGAAACGTACTGTAAAATTTCCGGCATACTGTTTATCGGAAAAATAAATCCACTTAACATTATTGTGGGCAGGATAGTAGCAAGAAAAACCGCCAACATAGCTATTTGCTGTGATTTGGTGATTGTTGAAATAAGCAGACCGAAACTTAATCCGGTTAAAATATAAAGAATAAGCGACACGCCAAGAAATATCAAAGAACCCTCAATCGGGACGTCAAACCAGAAATAAGCCACTGCCAATACAAGAACGCTGTCAAAAAATCCTAATACTATATAAGGTATTACCTTGCCGGCTATTATTTGAAAAGGGCGGACAGGGCTGACCAGAATTTGTTCCATTGTGCCAATCTCTTTCTCGCGCACAATAGCGATACTGGTTAATAAAGCGCAGATTAATAACAGGATAACGGCAATCAAGCCCGGCACAAAAAAGTAAGATGATTTCAAATCAGGATTGTACAAAAGGCGCGGCTCTATCTGAAACGACCCGATGAATCCTCTGTTTCTGCTGAAACTGAACTGAGTGTTTATCTGGGTTAAATAGTTATTAATGTAATTTGCCGCATTTGGATCAGTGGCGTCGATTAACAACTGCAAAGGCGTGGAAAATTCGGACTGTAAACTACGCGAGAAATCTTCCGGAATCACAAAGATGCAGCGCGCCTGCCTTTTATAAAAGATCTCTTCAAAATCTTTTTGTGGGATATCAACTCCGGTAACCTTAAAAAAGTCGGTGGAAACAATCCGCTCAATTAATTGGCGGCTTTCCGGTGATTTTGAATGGTCGATTATCACGGTTTCAATTTGCTGCATTTCCAGCGTAATCGCATAACCGAATAAAAACAGCATCAAAACCGGCATCAAAATTATAATAACCAATGTCTGCGGATCACGCAGGATATGCCGGAATTCTTTTTTGATTATGCTTAATAATATCTTGTTCATTACGCGCCTCTATTAACTGCTTTAATGAAAACATCCTGCATATTGCCTGCTTTGTATTTATCTTTTAAAATTTGCGGCTGATCCAGTTCAATGATTGCCCCGTCCTTCATAATGCTTAAACGATGACAATATTCCGCTTCGTCCATATAGTGCGTGGTAACAAAAACCGTTTTACCCTTTGCCGCTAATTCATAAATAAGCAGCCAAAAATTACGCCGCGAAACAGGATCGACCCCGCTGGTTGGTTCGTCTAAAAATACAATATCCGGATCGTGAAGCAGGGCTGTGCTTAAAGCCATGCGCTGCTTCCAGCCCAGCGGCAGAGAACTGGTTAATTTATCGGCTTGATCCCATAAGTTTAAATAGGTCAACAGCTCTTCTGTTTTAGAAGCAATCTGCTTTCTGTTTAAACCATATATTCCGCCGTAAAACTCAATATTTTCTCTAACAGTTAAATCCTCATACAGGCTGAATTTCTGACTCATATACCCGATATTCATTTTGATTGTTTCATATTCCTTGTAAACGTCAAATCCCGCCACGCTCGCCTCGCCGGAGGTAGGCAGCAACAGCCCGCACAGCATACGGATAGTGGTCGTCTTCCCGGCTCCGTTTGCTCCCAAAAATCCAAATATCTCGCCCTTCTTTACAGAAAAGGAAATATTGTCCACAGCTTTAAACGAGCCGAAAGCCCTGGTAAGATTATACGCCTCAACAGCGTAATCCGATTTTATCATTTATTATTCCTTTATTTAGAAGCGGTAGTGTCAAAAAATATCAATTATTTAATTTGTATCTTTTAATATTTCAACAACTTACTTTTAAAATAACTTCTCTCCTCCTGGATTTTTGTCCATCTTTGTTGTTTATGCCTCAGAAAACCTAATTTTCAAAACCTTTTAGTGGCATATTATATCCGAATAATAAACAATAAATGATACCTGCGCATTTTTATTACCCATCCCTAACCCTTCCCTAATTTAATAGGGAAGG